>CALIRN010000048.1 GCA_938042265.1 uncultured Eubacteriaceae bacterium | reverse complement strand
AACCTTTTTCAGCTGGGCAAGAGCTGCCATAAGCTTTTTTGTACCCAAAGGAAACTCCACAGTCACCTCAAAATCCGCACCCGCATGATTAATTGCAATAACCTTACCAACCCCAAACTTCATATGTTTGACACTGTCACCCACCTCAAAATCAATTGTAACATTTTTAGGCGCAGGCATACGGTATCCCATAGTTGGTTTTGGTCGATAGGTATTTGCACTGTACGCATAATGGCGCTTGTTTTCCTCAGTTCTTTGGAGTATGGGTGACTTTTCCCTGTCCTGCTCAATAATATCAGGTGGGATTTCCCGTAAAAATCTGGAGGGCAGATTTGAAACCCTGTTTCCATACTGCATACGTTCACAGGCAGCGGTAAGATAAAGCTCCTTCTTTGCTCTTGTAATACCTACATAGCAAAGCCTGCGCTCCTCCTCCATATCCGATGCCACACCGGAGGTCATTGCTCTGTAGCCGGGGAATATACTCTCCTCAAAGCCTGCAATAAACACCGTTGGAAATTCCAACCCCTTGGAGGAGTGCAACGTCATAAGCACCACCGTATCAGCACCCTCGGTATAACCGTCAACATCGGCAACAAGCGCAACCTCCTCAAGAAAATCCGCAAGAGTTGCTTCCTCTCTGCCCTCAGCAAATTCAACAGCTTTATTTACAAGCTCCTGCAGATTTTCAAGTCTGCCCTTTGCCTCCTCCGTATTCTCAGCCTCAAGCTCCTTACGGTATTGAGTATCGTCAAGTATTGCCTCAATCAGGTCGGCAATGCTTTCACAATCCGCCCTGTCACGCAGCTCAACCAAAAGCTCCGCAAATTTATTAAGCTGCTTTGCCTTACTCTTAAGCTCAGGTATAGCGTCAGCGCTTAATAATGCAGAGTAAAAGGAAATTCCGTTTTCCTCGGCAGCCTCGGCAACCTTGGCAATTGTAGCATCGCCTATTCCCCTTTTGGGTACATTTATTATACGACGTATAGCCAAATCATCATTAGGGTTATGCAAAGCCTTTAAATAGCTCATAATATCCTTTATTTCCTTACGGTCATAAAACCTTGTGCCGCCAAAAAGCCTGTATGGAATTGATGCCTTGACAAGTCCCTCCTCCAGTACACGTGACAGGGCATTATTTCTGTACAAAACAGCAAAATCACTGTATTTTTTTCCATGTGCAACACTGCTTTCAATTTTCTCTGCAATAAAGCGTGCCTCGGCAATATCACTCTGTGCCCTGTAAAAGTGCAACACATCTCCCGACTCAGCCTCTGTACGCAGTGTCTTTGACTTACGCATTGTATTGTTGCTTATAACCGCATTTGCCGCATTTAATATATTTTCACTGGAACGGTAGTTCTGTTCCAGCCTGATTGTTGTTGTATCCTTAAAATCCTTTTCAAAATCCAGTATATTTCTGATATCAGCTCCACGCCAGCCGTAAATGCTCTGGTCATCGTCACCTACAACACAAAGGTTATTGTATTTTTTTGCAAGCAAACGCACAAGCTGATACTGAGAGGCATTTGTATCCTGATACTCATCAACCATTATGTAGCGGAATTTGTCCTGCCATTTTTCAAGCACCTCAGGGTGAGTTGTAAACAGCTCCACACATTTGAATATAAGGTCGTCAAAATCCAATGCATTATTGTCCTTAAGATGCTTTTGATATACCCTGTAAATATCCGCAACCTTTTTAAGACGAAAATCATTTTCCACCTGCTTTGCATAGGCTTCGGGACCGACAAGCTTATCCTTCTGTGCACCTATTACCGAAAGGATATTTTTAGGCTGATACACCTTATCACTTATATTCATATCCTTTAATATGCTTTTTACAAGCCTTTCGCTGTCATCGGCATCATAAATTGTAAATTGGTTTGTATAGCCTATTTTGTCAATTTCACGTCGCAGAATGCGTACACAGCTTGAATGAAAAGTGCTTACCCACACCTCATCGCCCTGAGGGGTGATGGCTGCCACCCTTTCCCTCATTTCCCTTGCCGCCTTATTGGTAAAGGTAATTGCAAGTATATTAAAGGGGCGCACCCCCTTTTCAATAAGGTAGGCTATGCGATGCGTCAGCACTCTTGTTTTGCCTGAGCCTGCGCCTGCCAAAATTAAAAGCGGTCCCTCTGTTGTAAGAACCGCCTTTTTCTGTTCGGGGTTAAGTGAATTTATTGAATCAATCAACATTATTATTCTCCTTTAAACGCTCTAATACTGTGGTATAGCCACCCTCACCATAGTTAAGGCAGCGGTTGATGCGGCTTATAGTTGCAGTTGAGGCGCCTGTCTTTTCACCAATGGCTGTATATGTATTTCCCTTAAAAAGCTGCTCTGCCACCTCTAAACGCTGTGACATGGAATGTATCTCATTTATTGTGCATAAGTCCTCAAAAAAGCTATAGCACTCCTCAATCGACTTAAGCTGCAAAATAGCTTTAAAAAGCATATCAACCGATTTACTTTTAAGCTTATCATTCATAAAAAAGACCTCCGCCCATTTATAGTAACAAATTTCATCCTTTTAGTAAACAATGATTTAATGCAGCCTTTTACAAAAAATGGTCCGCTCTTTTTATTATTGCGCCGTTATATCCCTAATAAAACGCCTAATTAATCAATGTTTATCTTATTTTAACACTGTAAATAAGGAAAGTAAAGCAGTTATTTTTTATAGCCAAAAAAGGCTGCCCAAACGGACAGCCAAATTTCCTATGAAAATATTAGTCTGCGGCAGTTATTCTTTCAATCTCTGCGGCAGTAGTGGTTTCTGCAGGTGAGCTTGTAATTATCTCACCCCTCGCCCTATTATCCGCCTTGTCGGCGGTAGTGGTAATTGCCTCGGTTAATTCAGCCTTAACACCAATCTGCTGGGCAACACTGTCAAATATACTGCGTTCTATTTCCTCCAGCTGAGAAAAAATCTCATTGCGCTCTCCGTCACTTTTTTGAGCAACAGCGCTTATACCCTGAAGATTAATATCATGCAATTTTGCACAGGTAGCATCATACTCCTGCCTTACTTCGCCCGTTATTCTGTCACTGTAATTTTCATTAAGGTAGACACAGGCATTATTAAGGAGCTGACCGTAAGCTGTAATGGTTTCAGCATTTGCCACAAGCTCATGTGTTTCAAATACGGCTGTTGTAATCTCGGTAGTAATATCAGTATCGGCAGTATCTGTACGGGACTGTTGTCCGTTACCGTTGCAGGCACCTAAAAGCAATGCAATGGCAGCAACCGACACAACCGACAATTTTCTCATAGGGTAATACTCCTTAATTTATTGATTAAGCAGCAGTAGTAGTTTCAGCGTCAGCCTCTGCCTCTGCGTCAACAGCAGCCTCTGCCTCTGTGGTTTCCTCAGCCTCTGCATCAACATCAGCCTCAGCCTCTGTAATTTCCTCAGCCTCTGCGTCAGTATCAAGCTCTTCCTCTGTTGTATCTTCAACGTCAGCCTCTGCCTCTGTTGTAACCTCTACAGCCTCTGTTGTAGCCTCTGAACCTGTCTCAGCTGTTGAACCGCATCCTGCGAATGCAAAAGCAAGTGTAAGAACTGCAGCACCTAATAATAACTTCTTCATAATGAAATTTCCCCTTTTCTTTGTAAAATCAAAAATTTTTCATGGAGAGTCTTCATATACTCTCCTAATGGTTGATTATAAAGCTAAATTATGAACGAAATATGAACAAATTGTAAATTTTGTAAGATGTAAACGTATATTTGCCTTATATTTCGTTTGGAAGTTAAATTTTCGTTAAAATCGGGCATAATTTACTCCATACTAAATTTTTAACCGCCTGTTTCAAATATATCGTCAGCAGCTATGGTACCATCACTGTAAATACGGCATACCTTCGCATTATATTTTGACGCAAGAGCATCTCCCTCCTTCTCAGGCAGGATAAAAAGTGCCGTTGACAGCATATCCGCCGCTGCGGAGCTGTCAGCCACTATTGTAACCGAGGTATACCGCTGTGCAGGCATTAGTGTTTTGCCGTCAATAATATGGTTATAGCGTTTGCCCTCAACCTCAAAATAGCGCTGATAATCACCGCTCGTTACGACAGACCGGTCTGTAATACTTACAACCGCACTGCTGCCGTAATTATCCTCCGGATTTTTAACGCCTATATTCCATAGCTTACCACGCCTCGGTGTACCCGTTACCGAAACATTGCCGCCCAGATTAAGCATTGCACAATCAATACCGTTTTCCTTAAGATACTCAATTGCTTTATCCGCCGCAAAGCCCTTTGCAACAGCACCCACGTCCAAGCTCATATTTTTATCGGCAATATAAGCTGTCCCCTTTTCACTATCCAATACTAACGCTGACATATCCGTATGCTCATCTGCCAGTTTAAGCTCCTCAATGGAAGGCAGAGAGGCATTTTCGGGATTTTCCAGTGCTTCCTCCCTGTGATTATGCCATATTTTCAGCACTCCGCCCATAGCCGGGTTTACCGTACCATCGGTAGCTGCATATGCATCTGCAGAAAATTTCAGCAGCTCCATCAGCTCCTTATCAACCATTACGGGAGCAATACCTGCGTTATCATTTACCGTCTTCAGGTTATTTACTCCCTTGTAGTTGTTATACCTGTCATACAGCCTGTTAAGCCGCACAAGCTCATCATGTACTCCGTCTGCCGCCTCCTGCGCCTTTTTACTGCTATCAGTATATATTGTAAGGGTTGAATATGTATCAAAAACATCATAAAAGGAGGTTTCATACCTTTGCGGACTAAGCACTTTAAAGCATATAACCGCAGCTACAGCAATTATAAGAGACAATATCACCATAGTTTTTTTCATCACATACCTCCCGATATACGTTTGAATGCAGGCATAACCACCTTTAAAAGCGAGCCTGTAACACTGCCCATTATTACACCTGCCACAAGAAGCACGGGAGTATACCAAAGCGCATAACCGTTAAGCATTATAAGCGTAAGTACCGCAAGCTGCCCCAGATTATGAAAGATTGCACCGAAAATACTCAGCAGAAGGTATGAAATTCTATCCTTAAATGCCGCTGTCAGCAAAATCATAACGCAAACAGACGCAATACCGCCCGACAGGCTTAATATACCCGATGTTGCACCTCTTACGGCAAACACAAAGCCCGCCTTTAAAACCGCTATCGTAAATGCCCTGCCCCTGCCCATAAAAAACAATGCATACATTGTTGCAATATTTGAAAGCCCAAGCTTAAAACCGGGGGGTAAATAGGGCAGCGGCGGCAACAGCCCCTCCATAAACGAAAGCACAAGCGCTACCGCAAAAAGCATGGCAAGATTTGTTATATACCGGGCCTTACTCAATAAAAATCACTCCCATATAACCAGATAAATCAGTATTTATCTTACATAAACATCAATATCCTCATCACCGCCGACAATTCTCACCGTCAGTCGGTTAGGCAGACAAACAGCACTTTGTCCCCTGTTTTTAATATATCCTGTACGCACACATATTTTATCCGGACAATCGGAAGAAATAAAGGCTATTGCCCCCTCCTTAACCGAAAAGACAACACCCTTATAACCCTCCAGTACAAACTCTCCCTCCTCCGACAAATCCACTCTTTTTATTATTGTGTTGTCTGAGATAATTTCCGCATAATTTCCGTTTTCTCCACAGGTAAAAATAAAATACGCTCCCAATGCAAGCAGCATAATTATTATAACAGGTATAAAATCCTTTAATGAAGCAAACCTTCTTTCACCCATGCTACTGCTCCTTAAAATATTTGTCAATCAGCTTTTCCGCCAGTTGTCTGCGGCAGTTTGCCTCAAGCACAAGCATAAGTATGGTCATTACCGCCGTTTCCTTATCATCCTCCGTATGCACCGCTATTGTGTCAATGCTTTCCCTTAAGCTGTCACGCGCAATATTCCTTTCCGTCTCCTGAAGCTTAACAAAACCATCATATACCTCAAGACTACGCTCCTGAGGAACAGCCTTAAGCAGCGCACCTATATCAGCAATGGACAGGGTGGTTTTAAGATGATAAATCATTATTAACCTAATAATATGCTCTCTTGAATATTTCTTTTTGACGGGAGGCGCAATAAGCCCTTCCTTTGTATAATTGTTAATCATTGTTTTGGTAAGCAGCTTGTCGTCCTCATTGCGTCTGTAAACTCCAAGCCTGTCCTCAACAAAGGTTGTAACCTGATCCATATACAGGTCAATATCCGGTATCTGCGATATATTTATTATTTTAAAATTTACAAGCTCATCAAAAATGGCTTTAATTTCATCCTTTTCCATATAAGCCTCCAAATACTCAGTAAGATTTTTTTGTCACATAAAATCTTAATAAAATCAGATACCTGCTTTAAGTATAACATACAAAACAGCAAAATTAAATATAAATATTAAAATTTCATAAAATTTACAACAAGAGCTTGTATTTTGAATTGTAATGTGGTAATATAACTTTATCGCAAGTAGTTTTTAAAACTACATCCTGCGGTTTTTGTCACATAAACTTTTAAAATCAGACTATTACTATCTATATATAACGGGAGAACATTATTATGAAGGAATTAGTCATTGGAAATATTACGGCAAGAGTACCTATTGTTCAGGGAGGCATGGGGGTAGGCATAAGTATGCACCGCCTTGCCTCTGCCGTTGCAAGACAGGGTGGTATAGGTGTTATATCCGCCGCACAGCCGGGCTTCAGGGAAGCAGACTTTGCCGGCAATGTAAGAGAAGCAAATATGCGTGCCCTTGCCAAGGAAATAAAGCTTGCCAAGGAACAGGCAGAGGGCGGTATAATAGGTGTAAATATTATGGTTGCCATGAAGGGCTATGAGGACTTTGTACGCTGTGCAATAGATGCAGGCGCGGACATTATTATCTCGGGAGCAGGTCTGCCTATGGATTTACCTAAAATTGCTGCAGGCAGCAATGTCAAGCTGGCACCAATTGTATCCTCTGCAAAGGCGGCAAAGGTAATTTTAAACCGTTGGGCAAAGCAGGAGGGCGTAACTGCGGATATGGTGGTTATCGAAGGACCCAAGGCAGGCGGTCATTTAGGCTTTAAGGCAGACGAGATTACGGGCTATACAGATGAAATGATGGATGAGGAAATAGGCAGAATACTGCAGGTTGTTGCCGAATTTGAAGCTAAATACGATAAAAAAATCCCCGTAATCTTCGGTGGCGGTGTTTATACAAGGGATGATATTAACCATTTTATGTCACTTGGTCTTGCCGGTGTACAGATGGCTACACGTTTTGTTGCCACTGAAGAATGTGATGCGGATATAAACTTTAAAATGGCATACATTAATGCAAAAAAAGAGGATATACAGATTGTAAAAAGCCCTGTCGGTATGCCCGGCAGAGCCATAAGAAATGACTTCATCCGACGTACCGAAACAGATAAAGACCCTATTGAAAAATGTTACGGTTGCCTTGCAAGGTGCAATCCAAAGGAGATACCTTACTGTATTTCTCAGGCACTTTTTAAGGCTGCAAACGGCGATACTGACAACGCACTGCTTTTCTGCGGTGAAAACGCCTACCGTATTGATAAAATTACAACCGTTAAGGAAATATTTGATGAACTTATAGGATAAAAAATACGGCTGTGCAGTTTTTGCACAGCCTTTATTATAACCTATGCGAAGCAAGACAAATAAAAACTCATTTTATTGGGATGCGATTATAGGTTACCGACATACCAGTTGAAGCATAATATTGCCCTTCAAAGCAGGACGCTGTACAAGAAAAACAAGCACAGCAATCGGAATGCAGGTTCCGATAAACATTACTTATGGCAAATCAGTATATTAACTTAATACTCTTGACAAAACCATTGCGGCATCATCCGCGGTTATTTTGTTATCCTCATTTACATCCAGATAAATTTCTCCGTTTAAAACTGCCTTTTCAAGCTCTGTTATAAAGCTGCTATCCAGTGTTTTTTTAAGTATAGCCGCCGCATCATTTGCAGTGAGCAGACCCGAATTATCGGCGTCACCCATAAGCTGATTAGGATCTCTTATAACAGGTGTACCCTTTCCCTGATATTCATAAGCACCGATATCAACAATATTTACAACTCTGGTATTGTTATCAAGGTCATATTTGCCGCACTCTGCAGTACTGTCACCGGCATTTATCGCAGGTGAGCCCTCACCGATTTTATAATCGGCAGTCAATACAGGGTCAGCAAAGCTGCCGTTTTCCCCTGTCAAGGCACCCCATTGGGCCATTCCCGTCTGGTTATCCTCCATTAATTCAAAGCTTACATTATCCTGTGTATTTGTTGAAGAATAATAGAGGTTATTCTTAAAGGTAAGGTTATTAATCTCAGTCTTAGCAACATCACTAGCCACAAGAGGTGTATCTGCATCGGAACTGAATATATTATTCCTTACGTCAAGACCGTTTACCATTGCTATATGGAGTTGACCTGCCCCTGTCTTTGCATTGTTTACAATAGTATTGTTATAAACCTTTGTACCATAAACCACTCCCGAAAGAGCATCTCCTGCACTGCTGCCGTCATTCCAACCGCCTACGGTTATTCCGTTTTCCGTATTATCATAAATAAGATTATTTCTTACAATAATATTATTTACGGGATAATTTTCATTTCTTTCCTCTGAGCCTATTTCAATTCCGCCCTGGTTATTATGTGAAATATTGTTTTCAAGCACAATATCCCTTGCGCCGTCCACATACAGACCGTAGCAGGTTGCATAGGAGCAGACACAGTTTGACACCTCATTGCCCGCTGCAATGCAGTATCTTGGCTGATTAAGCTCCTCTACCGGACAATATCCGTCTGCATTGTTGCCGTAAAAATCAATGCCTATATTTGTGGAACTGTCAACGGTATTGTTTATTACATTGACGTACTCGCAGTTTGCGGTAACGGACAATGCCTCGCACCATCCCGTAACGAGATCATAAATTTCATTATCGGCAATATAAACATTGCTTATAGGCTCCTTGGTTTCTCCAAAAAGCAGTATGGCATTTGCGCCGCTGTTATCAGGGTCATTCGGCTTGGAGCATTTAATATTGTGTATTTTATTATTCCTGATAATAATGTGATTTTCGCCGCCTGCAAATATTATGCCATAACACCACTTTGCCGAATAATCACACAGCTCAAGACCTTCAATATGTATATAATCATGTCCGTCAAGCTCAATTATCGCCTTATCGTTTTTACCGGTGCCCTTTATAACGGGACTTTCACCAGGATAATTGGTAAGGGTTATATATGCATCTGCCCTACCGTTTTCGGGAAAATAAACATTTTCCGTATAGATGCCTTCTCTTACATATACGGTTGTACCCGCTGTAGCACTGTCAAGTGCGGCATTTATTGTTTTAAAGGGAGCAGTTTCGCTTCCCTCATTGCTGTCACTGCCTGTTGGAGATACATAAAGCGCCCTTGAAGCTTCCGTACTGCTGTCAAGCTCCCTTACCTTTGCAACAAAGCCTGTATCGCCCACCAGTTCAACATTTTCAACAGGTACCTTTGCACTTACCTGTGCGGTACAAAGCATACCGAAAAGCAGCACACCGCCTAAAAATAAACCTGTTTTTTTCATTGCAATCCCTCTTTCTATTTATGTTTTTTAATTATAGCACAAGTCAATCATACTCGTACTCTACTTACGCTGCATACTAGTAACCGACGGATTATTTTTAAGTATTTTAGTTTAGCAGAATTTTATAATCCTGCTAAATTTAACAGTAGGTCCCCTCCGCTTATAAAGGCCAGGGCTTACTTAGTCAGTTAAATTATAAATACAGTAAAAACCGCCGATTGTCAGTTTTTAGCATTTTATTGATTATTCACTTACAAGATTGACAGTTCTTGTAGGTGCATCCCACTTAACCTCAAGACCAAGAGTTTCGCTTACAAATCTTACAGGTACGAGTGTAGAGCCGTTTACAACGCATGGAGCTGCGTCAAGTACGGTTTCCTTACCGTTTACATAAGCCTTTTTCTTATTTACGGTAAGCTGGATATTGGTAACGCCGCGGCTTGCGGTAACGGTCTTTGTTTCACCGTTCCAGTTCATAATACAGCCAAGCTCCTCAAAGATAACACGCATAGGCACCATTGTGCAGCCGTTTATAATCTGAGGCTCAACACCGTTAAAATCAAGTTCTCTGCCGTCAAGTGCAACAGTAATCGTTGAAGGCACCTCAATTTCCGTATTAGCCGCCGCCTTATCGGTTACAACGGAAATCTTTTTGGACTGTGCAAAGCTCTCGGCGGCACTGCCCTTATCGCAGTGGATTGTAACCTTTTTGCAGCCGACAAAAGCATTGTCCTCAATTTTTTTACAGCTTTCAGGGATATAAATATCCGTTAGCTCAGCACAGTCCTTAAAAGCATTTTTGCCTATGGAGGTAACGTTTCCGTTAATCTGTACCACCTTAAGTGATTTACAGCCTGAGAAGGTATTTGCATCAATTTTTGTCACCTTTGAGGGGATAGTAATATCCGCAAGGGATTTACAGTCCTTAAAGGCAGCGCCGCCTATTGTTTCAAGGCTGGAAGGCAACACAACCTTATTAAGCCCCGAACAAAGCTCAAAGGCTGAAATACCTATTGTCTTACAGCCGCTGTTTGGCGCAACTGATGTAAGCTGCTTACAACCATAGAAAGACTGCTCGCCTATTTCAGTCACACCCTTGCCAAATTTAACCGCACTGAGAGAATCACAGCTTTTAAAGCAAGCCTTGGAAATTACCGCAACCTTGTCGGGTATTGTAATCTGTGCAAGATTATCTGCACCCATAAATGCCATATCTCCCAAAGTTGTCAGAGTTGCAGGCAATTCAATTGCACCCAGCTCATCAAAATCAAAAAATCCATTCTTTTCAACGGCTACAATCTCGGTACCGTTAATTTTTGTAGGTACGGAAATAGATACGGTTTTTACATTTGCAGGTGATGCGTGATCCTGCGTACTGTTCGTACCCAAAGCCCTTTTAATACTGCCTGTATATGTGCTGTACTTAATACTTGTGGTACCGTTGCCATAGGTAAGCCATTCCTCCGCAGCCCCCACCGCCTGCATTGAGGACACCAGCATAACGCCGGTAAGTATACTTGCCACTATTTTCTTCATAATAATCCTCCTTTTATTAATTGACTTTTGTAACCCTATTTTACCATATAATACTATATATTGTCAAAAACTATTAATTTTTGCTCTTGCCCTTTTGAATATGCCAGCATACTGCATCTGCCACCTTAACAGGTGCTATTGCCGCAGCGGTAGCAGTCAGTCTGTCAGCAAGCCTTGGGAATATAATAAGCTCACCGTTAAACATTCCCTTTACAGCCTTATATGCCGCATACTTGCTGTCAATAGGTTTAATACTGAAGCTTACCCCGGCTCTGTTATTGAAATCAGTATCCACAGGACCGGGACAAAAGGCTGATATACGGACTTTTCTGCCGCTGCGTCTTATTTCCTCATTAATTGCTGCCGTAAGCCTGAAAACATAGCTTTTTGTTGCATAATAGGTGCTCATAAGAGGCCCCGCCGTAAAGGCCGCAAGACTTGCCACATTGAGAATGTAGCCTCGGTTTTCCTTCAGCATTTTTCTTAAAAACAGCTTGGTAAGTATATGCACTGCACATATATTAACATTAATCATATCAAGCTCCTTAAATATATCGGTTTTATAAAATTCACCGAAGCCCCCGAAGCCCGCATTGTTAATAAGCACATCTATTGGCTTATCCTTAAGCATATGATAAAGCTTAAAGCAATTTTTGCGTTTACTTAAATCCATTGGGATAATTATTGTTTTTGTTTCCAGCTCCGCCGAAAGCTCCTTAAGAGCCTCCTTATTTCTTGCAACCAGAATAATACCGTAGCCTTTTTTTGCAAGCAGCCTTGCCATATCTCTGCCTATACCGCTGCTTGCCCCAGTAATCAATGCATACATAAACCGCATACCTCCTCAATTAAATACTGTTTATTGTTGTTTTTTGGATTTTTAAGCACCTCATCAAGACATTTTTTAAGCATATCTCCCAGTTCTCTGCCCTTTGGCACGCCAAGCAGCCTTAAATCGCCGCCGTTTACAGCAAGCTGCGCCATTGAACAGCAGTCACCGCTTTTGATTATACCTTCAAGCAATGCAACAGGCTGAACCGTATCACAGCCATAAACAATCCCTCGCATATATATTATTGCCTTTGTCATTTCATAAGAAGTGTCACACACCGTTTTTCTTATACCGTAGGGTGTATTGTCAGGCTCCTTATTCAAATACTCGGACAGGACAACAACCTCCTTAACGGTTTTATTATCCATTCTCAAACCGCGCAGAAAACACTCAAGCCTTTTTCCTTCAAGGCTGTGAAGAATAAGCGCAAGCCTTTTTGTTACACTCTTATCCACCCTTGCAAGGCAGTTTTTTATTTCATTACTGCGCTCCTCAAGTACCTCCGACAACTCAGGCAGCACATAATCCGTAATACCTTCTGCCTTAAGCCCGTAAATTTTAACGGGATTATCTGATATAAGCAGCTTAAGCAGCTCATCTCGTATCCTTTCCATACTGATATTTTTTATGAGATAAGCATTTTTCCGTATTGCCTGCTTTGTTTTATCCTCAATATCAAAGCCAAGCTGGGCGGAAAACCTTAAAGCACGCATCATCCTCAGTGCGTCCTCCCGAAATCTTTCCGAGGGCTCTCTTACAGCGCGGATAATACCCGCCCTTATATCATCTATACCGTTAAACTCGTCCACAAATCCGTCGGTTGAATTATATGCAATGGCATTCATCGTAAAATCACGCCTTGCCAGATCACCCGACAGCTTGCCTGTATAAACCACACTTTCCGGATGTCGGTTATCCTTATATTCTCCATCAATTCTGTAGGTGGTAACCTCATAGCCCTCCTTATCCACAAGCACCGTAACGGTACCGTGCTCAATACCGGTATCATAGGTATGATTAAATATCGACTTAACCTGCCATGGCAGCGCCGAGGTGGTTATATCCCAGTCCTTGGGAGTTTTGCCAAGGAGATAATCCCTTACGCAGCCACCCACTATGTAAGCCTCATAGCCTGCCTTATTCAACTGTGAGATTATATAGCTTACTGCCTTTGGCAGTTCAATTCTGTCCATTGAAAATCTCCTTTTGTGATTTAAAAACATTAACACTGCTAAACTGTATATATATATTTACATTATACCCAAATCACAGTATTTTGTCCATAAAAAAGAGGCTGTTTTTACAGCCTCTTACATAAGTAACTATTAATTTAAAACGCGTCTTGCACCAACGTATGTATTGGCGGAATAGCCCTCATTAAGGTTAGAGATGCAAACGCCTCTGTTGCCGCCGTCGGTTGAGTGGATATACTGACCGTTGCCAATATACATACCCACATGTGATATAGCAGAATCACCGCCTGTGTTAAAGAATACAAGATCACCGGGCTGAAGGTCGCTCTTGGAGCTTACTGCCGTACCGTTTTTGTACTGCTCTCTGGAGCTACGGTTAATTGTAACGCCGTTATTTTTAAATATGCTGTAGGTAAAACCGGAGCAGTCAACACCTGATGCAAGGCTTGTACCGCCATAAACATAAGGCGTACCTATATACTGCTTTGCATAAGCAATAATTTGCGAGGCCTTTGCACTTGCCGATGATGACTGAGCAGCAGGAGCAGCAACCGTATTTGACGGCTTAACACCGTTTTTAAGGCTGATAAAATCACTCTTTACATAGCCTGTATTTCCATTGTCATCAGCCACCTTTATCCAACCATCGGCATAGTCATAAACATTAAGATTATAGCCTGTTGGAAGGGAAGCAACCACAGCAGACTCAGTTGATGCCGAAGCGCGCATATTAAGGCTGCCCTCACAGTTAACCACCGCATAAACGCCACCGGTTGCCGCTGACGTGGAAGGCGTGGTAAGCGCTGCGCTTGTGCCGTCAAGATATTTAAGCATTGTACCGTTTACATAGCTCTTATAAACGTATGCCTTCGTGCCGTTGTAATTAATTACGTACCATTCACCCGAAACACCTGTTACATTAAGCAGGTCACCGCTGTTAGCCTGACCTATAACCTGTGCTGTGGTAGAAGGGGCAGTACGAATATTAACGCTGTTGCCGTTAACCATACCGTCAGCTTGCTGTACCTTTACAAACTGGCTTGTAACATACGCCGTACCCACATTGGGTGCGGAAATACGAAACCAGCCGTCCAAATCCGCAAGTATGGTAATCTGCTCGCCATCATCCGCTGTTGAAAGCACATAAGCATCAGTTGAATTTGAGGAGCGGATATTAACATCAGTACCTGTAATAGTACCTGTGCTTGCCGCAAATACGGAGGAGCTGCCAAGCATAGATAAGCCAAGTGCAAGAGCCGCCGCACTCCTGTTAAATAAAAAAGACATTTTAATTATCCCCTTTGTAAAATTAGGAAAATACAGGTTTAACAAAACCGTCATTTCTCAGAAAAGTAACAAAACACTTCTACAACGTTATACAGAAATTAATCAAAAAAAACTCAAAAATGGAAATTGTTACGAATTGTTACAACCGTATTTTACGATAAAATCCAGTAAATGTCAACATTTTTTTCGAAATTCACATTTTCGTAACATTTTTTGTAACATTTGTAATCATATTGACAACGTTGAAGCCCCGCTGCACAAAACTTACAAAATTCTAAAGGTTTTGTCCGTCTCTTGCAAAAATCAGATAAAAAGGGTAAAATATATCAGAAGAAAATGTGGAATAATTTTAAACCGGAGGCGTATATATGAACGAAAATAACAATAATAGCGGCGGACAGGAAAACAGACCGCCCAATAATGATTTAACGTTGTTTCTGCGGATAATTGTAGTATCATTGCTGCTTACCTTTGCCATGCATATGCTTACAAGCAACGTAAAAACAAGTATGCAGCAGGAGATAGCCTACAGTGACTTTGTCAAAATGGTTAAAGAGGGCAAGGTTAAGGAGGTTGAAATAAACTCCGATAAAATTATTATTTTACCTAAGGTTGAAGACGAAAACCAGCGCATTATAGCCACATATTATACGGGCTATATCCAAAACAGTGAGCTTTTACAGCTGCTTGACGACAATGGAGTTAAGTACTCCTCTCCTGTGCAGGAAAACTCAATATTTATGCTCTTTATGATAGAATGGCTGGTACCTATGCTGTTTATCGGTCTTATGTTCTTTTTCGGATGGCGCTTTATGAAGAAAATAGGCGGTAGCGGCGGAATTATGGGCGTAGGCAAATCCAATGCAAAGGTTTATATGCAGAAGGAAACAGGTGTAACCTTTAAGGACGTTGCAGGGCAGGACGAGGCAAAGGAGTCCCTTGAAGAAATTGTTGATTTTCTGCATAATCCCGAAAAATATGCAAAAATCGGTGCAAAACAGCCAAAGGGCGCCCTGCTTGTAGGGCCTCCGGGTACAGGTAAAACCCTGCTTGCAAAAGCGGTTGCAGGTGAGGCGGACGTTACCTTTATGAGCATTACAGGCTCCGACTTTGTGGAAATGTTTGTAGGTGTAGGAGCCTCACGAGTAAGGGATTTATTCAAGCAGGCACAGGAAAACGCACCTTGTATAGTCTTTATTGATGAGATTGATGCCATCGGCAAAAGCCGTGACAGCGCCATGGGTGGAGGAGGAAACGATGAGCGTGAGCAGACCCTAAACCAGCTCCTGTCGGAGATGGACGGCTTTGACACCTCAAAGGCTGTTGTAATACTGGCTGCAACCAACCGTCCCGAGGTGTTGGACAAAGCCCTTTTAAGACCCGGGCGCTTTGACAGACGTATAATAGTTGAAAAGCCTGACCTTTCAGGCAGGGAAAAGATTTTGCAGGTACATGCCGCAAAGGTTAAGCTTGGCGCTGATGTTGACTTTAAAAAGATTGCCCTTGCAACAGGCGGTGCTGCAGGCGCTGATCTTGCAAATATGGTGAACGAGGCGGCCCTCCGTGCAGTAAGGATGGGCCGTGAAGAGGTACTTCAGGAGGATTTGATGGAGGCCGTTGAGGTTGTTATTGCAGGTAAGGAAAAAAAGGACAGAGTTATGTCTCCCCAGGAAAGACGTGTGGTTGCCTTTCATGAAATCGGTCACGCCCTTGCCGCAGCTAAGCAGAAAAACACCCAGCCTGTACAGAAAATTACAATTGTTCCCCGCACAATGGGCTCTCTGGGCTACACAATGCAAATGCCGGAGGAGGAAAAGTACCTTATGACCAAAGATGAAATTCTGGCTGAAATTGTAACTCTCCTTGCGGGCAGAAGTGCCGAGGAAATTGAGTTTGGCTCAATTACAACAGGCGCATCAAATGATATTGAAAGGGCATCGGCATACGCACGCAGTATGATAAGCCAGTATGGTATGAGTGACACCTTTGATATGATGGCCCTTGAAAGCGTACAAAACCGCTATCTGGACGGCAGACCTGTCAGCAGCTGCGGTGATATAACAATGGCACAGCTTGACAAAGAGGTACTTACTGTTATAAAAGAATGTCACCAAAAAGCATTGCAGATTATAAGAGAAAACAAAGCATCTCTTGAAAAACTGAGCGAATATCTCCTTGAAAAGGAAACCATTACAGGAGAGGAGTTTATGGAAATTTTAAAGGAATGCGAGGGAGGCACTGCCCCCGAAGCCACTGAAGAAATCACGGAGGAAAAGGAATAAGTATGAAAGTAGCAAGCTTTACAATAGATCACGACAGACTTTTAAAGGGTATTTATGTTTCAAGAAAAGACCATATAGGCAAAGAAACCGTTACCACCTTTGATGTCAGAATAAAACGTCCAAACATTGAACCCCCTGTTGAAATGGCTGCAATGCACACACTTGAGCACCTTATAGCAGTATATTTAAGAGAAAGCAAATGGAGTGAGGAAATTGTATATGTAGGCCCTATGGGCTGCCGTACGGGTATGTACATTATTTTTAAGGGCGACCTTAAACCTGCCGATGTACTGGAGCCTATCAGGAAAGCATTTGAATATGTTGTTGATTTTCAGGGCAAGGTACCCGCTACCACCTCTAAGGAGTGTGGCAATTATCTTGACCATAACCTTACCTTTGCAAAATATGAAAGTAAAATTTATCTTGAAACCCTTAATAATATGAAAAAGGAAAATATGGTTTACCCCGAATAAAATAAAAAACGGGCTGCGGCAAAATAACTCTTTACAAATCATATCGCCGTAACCCGTTTATTTATTAACCGCAGATACCCAGGTATTCAGTTAATTTTATCCCTCAGTTCTTCCAATCAGCTTAAAATCCACTGTTTTATCACCAAGGCTGGCGCCTACAACCTCAATGCGCACCTTATCACCTATGGTATAGGTATTATGAGTATGCTCTCCAAAAAGCCTCAGCTCCTCATCCTCATAAATATATACATCATCATACATATCTCTTATGGATACAAGCCCCTCTACAGTGTTTGGCAATTCCACATACATACCCCATGCCGTAACACCTGACACAATACCCTCAAACTGCTGACCTGTTTTGTTCTTCATAAACTGGGCAATCTTATACTTATCGGTATCTCGCTCGGCATCGTCGGCAGTGCGCTCGGTTACGGAGCAATGCTCGGCAACCTCGGGCAGCCTTTTATTAAGCCTTTCAATACGCTTATAGGACAATAAGCCGTCAATATGCTCACTGATAATTCTATGAATCTGCAAATCCGGATAACGTCTTATGGGTGATGTAAAATGGCAGTAGTATTTTGCCGCAAGACCAAAGTGTGCGTCATTTTCAGGAGTATATTTTGCCCTTTTCAGGCTTCTTAACACCATTTTATGGACAATAAGCTCCTCATTTTTACCCTTAACCTCATCAAGCAGCTTCTGAAAGCTCTTGGGGTGATTAGAGCTGCCCTTTATTACATAGCCCATTTTGCCGATAAACTCCTGCAAGCGTTCCACTTTTTCCTCATTTGGCTGCTCATGCGCCCTG
>CALIRN010000047.1 GCA_938042265.1 uncultured Eubacteriaceae bacterium | reverse complement strand
GTTCTGCATTTATAAATTCAGAACCATGAAGGCGGATACACCTAAGGATGTGCCTACCCATCTTTTGCATAATCCAGACAGCTATATCACTAAAATCGGTGGGTTTTTAAGGCGTTCAAGCCTTGACGAGCTGCCACAGATATTTAATATCCTTAAGGGTGATATGAGCTTTGTGGGGCCCAGACCTGCTCTCTATAATCAGTATGATTTAATTGAGGCAAGGGATAAGGTCAATGCAAACTCCGTTTTGCCGGGACTGACAGGCTGGGCGCAGATTAACGGACGTGATGAACTGCCTATTGATGTAAAGGCAAGGCTTGACGGTGAATATGTGGAAAAGATGGGATTTTTGTTTGATGTTAAAATATTGATAAAAACCGCATTTTCAGTGTTTACTGCTGACGGTGTCAGAGAGGGTGCCGATAATGAAAATAGTAATAACGGGTAAAAACGGATATATTGCTAATAATCTGCTCAATTATTTTAATAAAATGGGAGAGAATGCAGTAAGTGTTTCTTTCAGAAACGGGTCTGATGGAGTTGATCTTTTCGG
Source organism: uncultured Eubacteriaceae bacterium (assembly GCA_938042265.1). Taxonomy (GTDB): domain Bacteria; phylum Bacillota; class Clostridia; order Lachnospirales; family CAG-274; genus CALWRD01. Next base: position 4,446 of record CALIRN010000047.1, on the reverse strand, counting down.
TGCGGAAGCGGTGGTACATTGTGCTGCAATTGTCCATAAAAAGGAGAGCTCTTATGCTGACCAATATGATAAAATAAACCATATTGAGGCGGTAAAGCTTGCACGAAGAGCAAAAAATGAGGGTGCAGGGCATTTTGTTTTTATCAGTACAATGAGTGTTTACGGCTTAAAAAACGGTGTCATTGACAAAAATACGCTCTGTAATCCGATAACTCTTTACGGAAAAAGCAAGCTTGCAGCAGAAAAGGAAATACTTGCTTTGCAGGACGACAGCTTTAAGGTAACTGTATTAAGACCTCCAATGGTTTATGGAAAAAACTGCCCGGGCAATTTCGGTCAGCTTAAAAGGCTGGCGGCAATTACCCCTGTCTTTCCGAAGGTAAATAATAAGCGCAGTATGATATATATTGAAAATCTTACGGCTGCAATTTACAATATTATAAAAAATAATGCTTGCGGTATCGTACTGCCTATGGATAAGGAATATGTCAATACCTCGGTTATGGTTAAAAATATTGGTGGGCTTATGGGTAAAAGAATATTATTATCAAGGCTTTTGGGCGTTATAGCGGAGTTTATGCCTTTATCCTTGTTTAAAAAGGTGTTTGGAAGTCTGTACTATGAAAGCAATGAGGCTATGCTTTGTGACTATATTGATTTTGATACTGCTTTAAAAAGGTCGGTGTAACCGATCTTTTTTTATGTGGAAATAAAGGAACTTTTGTGGTACAATTATAAAAGTAAATTTACGGAGGTAATTAATATGGATATAAAGGAAATACTCTCAAGGGTTGACCATACGCTTTTAAAGCAGACGGCAACCTGTAAGGAAATTATAAAAATATGCGATGAGGGCATTGAGTATAATACGGCAAGCGCGTGCATCCCACCAAGCTTTGTGAAATATGCAAAAAATTATGTGAGTAACAGGCTTAAAATATGTACCGTTATTGGTTTTCCAAACGGTTATAACACGACCGCCGTAAAATGTTTTGAGGCAGAGCAGGCAGTAAAGGACGGAGCCAACGAGATTGATATGGTTATTAATCTTGGTATGTTAAAGGACGGAAATTATAATGGAGTTCTGGAGGAAATCAGAGCCGTAAAGGCAGCCTGCGGAGACAGCCTGTTAAAGGTTATAATTGAAACCTGTCTGCTTACCGAGGAGGAAAAAATAAAAATGTGTGATATTGTAACACGCTCCGGAGCGGATTACATTAAAACCAGCACAGGCTTTGGTGGTGCAGGTGCCGCCTTTGAGGATATTGAGCTCTTTTCAAAATATATCGGTAAAAACGTAAAGATTAAGGCGGCAGGAGGAATATCAAGCCTTGAGGATGCGGAAAGATTTATCTCTCTGGGAGCTGACAGACTTGGTACAAGCCGTATTATAAAGCTGGTGCAAAAGGCGGAGGTATAATATGACTGTAGGCGAAATTATTGCGGTTATACTGCTTGGCATTATTATTTTATTGCAGCTTAGAAAACCTAAAAATGATATTGCTTCACAGCTTGCGGAGGTTAAGAGAGAAACTCGCAGCTCTATACGTGAAATGGGCGAGATGATTTCACAGGGTCAGAATAATATGAATGAGCTTGTATCTCAGAAGGTAGAGCTTATGTCAAGGGGAGTTCGTGAAAGACAGGAGGATTTACGTAAAAGCCTTGACGGATCTGCCTTAAGACAGGAGGAGCGTTTTAAGACCTTTTCGGGAGAAACGGAGCAGAAGCTTGAAAATATACGAACAACTCTTGAAAATCGTCTTAATGGCATTCAGGCGGATAATAACCAAAAGCTAGAGGATATGCGTAAAGTGGTTGATGAAAAGCTGCAGAGCACTATCGACCGAAAAATGAATGAAAGCTTTAAAATGGTAAGCGACAGGCTGGAGCAGGTATATAAAGGGCTTGGTGAAATGCAGACGCTTGCAGTGGGTGTAGGTGACCTGAAAAAGGTGCTTACAAACGTAAAAACCCGAGGTATACTTGGCGAAATTCAGCTTGGAGCAATACTGGAGGATGTTTTATCCCCAGAACAGTATGAAACAAACTGCAGGGTAAAAAAAGGCAGTGACAATGCGGTTGAATTTGCCGTAAAAATTCCAACACAGGACGGAGGCTTTATCTACTTGCCGATTGACGCCAAGTTTCCGGGAGATACCTACAGCACTCTGACAGAGGCGTATGAGGGTGGTGACAGGGCCGTAATAGACAGCGCTGCAAAGGCTCTTTGTGCCAGAATAAAGATGGAGGCAAAGGATATAAGCCGAAAATATATTTATCCTCCCGAAACAACCGAGTTTGCCGTAATGTTTCTGCCCTTTGAGGGATTATATTCGGAGGTTGTAAACAGGGGACTTTTGGAGGAAATTCAGAGGACGTACAGGGTTACCGTTGCAGGGCCCAGTACAATGGCAGCAATGCTGTGCAGTATACGTATGTGCTTTAAAAGCGTTGCTATACAGCGCTACAGCGATGAGGTATGGCAGGTGCTGGGTGCAGTTAAAACAGAGTTTGAGACCTTTGAAGGCGTGCTTGCAAGCACACAGAAAAAGCTGGAAAGTGCTTCGGGCGAGCTTGATAAGCTGGTAGGTGTCAGAACAAGGGCAATCAGACGGAAACTGAAAAATGTTACCGAGCTTGATTTAAGCCAGGCGGATATTTTATTACAAAATGACGAAAATTAATATAAAATTGACATAGTTTTATTATACTATTGACAAAACCTTTTATATAATTTAAAATATTCTTAATTGAAACTTACATATTATATATGTATTAGCTGAAAAGGGGGCTATTTTATGAAAAAATTGTTAAGATCATTAACTGCTGTCGTGCTTATGGGTACGTTGGTTATGACGGGCTGTACTTCGGGTTCTGCAACTTCCGGCAGTGAGGGAGAAACTCAGCAGGGGGCTTCAGTTTCTTCCGAAGGCTTTGATATAGGTATTATTCAGCTTACGGAACATCCTGCCCTTGACGCTGCAAGAGAGGGCTTTGTAAAAGCGCTTGCAGACGGCGGTCTTGTTGAAGGTGAAAATGTTACGGTTGATGTACAGAATGCACAGAACGATCAGTCAAACCTTAAGACAATAGCACAGAAGTTTGTATCTGATGATAAGGACCTTGTGCTTGCTATTGCAACTCCTGCGGCACAGTCAATTGCTGCCGAAACAACGGATATCCCTATACTTATTACTGCCGTTACGGACCCTGCCGCATCTGGTCTTTGTGAAACAAATGAGGCTCCCGGAGGAAATGTAACCGGTACCTCGGATTTAACGCCTATCAAGGAGCAGATTGAGCTTTTGCATCAGATTTTACCTGATGCAGAAAATATAGCCATTATGTATAACTCAGGTGAGCAGAACTCCGTAATTCAGGCGGACATGGCTGAAGCAGCTGCTACGGAGCTTGGAATTGCAAGTGAAAGAAAAACAGTTACAAATACAAACGATGTCGCACAGGTTACATCTTCACTTATAGGCAAGTTTGATGCCGTATATATTCCTACTGATAATACTCTTGCATCCTCAATGCCTCTTGTATCAAGCATTACAAATCCTGCGGGACTGCCTCTTATTGTTGGTGAGCAGGGTATGGTTGAAGGCGGCGGACTTGCCTCTGTTGCCGTAAATTACTCGGATCTTGGTGAAATGACGGGCAAGATGGCAGTTGAAATTCTTTTAAACGGTGCTGATCCTGCGACAATGCCAATAGGCTATACTGAAAATCCACAGCTTATAGTTAACCCAAGTGCGGCTGCGGAGCTCGGTATTGAAGTACCGGCAGAGGTGCTTGATAAGGCAGAGCAGGTTAATACAGTTGAGCAATAAGACGTGGGTTATTTTGACACGTAAATTTTAAGCAGTATTAAATACCGTAAACATAAAGGGGTAGATAATAGTGTCTGCCCCTTTTAAATTGTGGGTGGGATTAATTATGCGCTCACAATTTTTTTGCTTTACAGAATAGTTTGACTAGCAGAGCTGAGCATTACTGATGATGTCCTTTGGGCAGGATAAAGGAGAATTACAATGAGTATGATTATTAATGCGGCTGCACAGGGCTTGCTTTGGGCATTTATGGCCATAGGTGTGTATATAACCTATAGAATACTGGATATAGCAGACCTTACGGCAGAGGGATGCTTTACACTGGGTGCTGCGGTAACCTGCAGATTGATTAAAAGCGGCATATCTCCGCTTTGGTCTACCGTTGCGGCACTTTTTGCAGGATTGCTGGCAGGTCTTATAACGGGCGTGCTGCACACTAAGTTTAAAATCCCCGCACTGCTGGCAGGTATTCTTACAATGACGGCATTGTGGTCAATTAATCTGAGGGTAATGGGTAAATCCAACATACCTTTGCTTAAAAAGACAACCCTGCTTACAATGCTTGCGGATATGGGGCTTGCAAAGGATACTGCGGCAATTGTGGCGGGGG
>CALIRN010000046.1 GCA_938042265.1 uncultured Eubacteriaceae bacterium | reverse complement strand
AATGCACACATTTCTTGCAGTAGGGGTACTTCGTACCCACCAAGGAAGTAACGACCAGTGCCTCACCTACGGCTCGACACTCTCGTTATCCCTCGGCGAAAAGCGCGGTTTTCGCCTGCGGATTAAATTAAGAAAAGCTTGGTTTTCTTAACAACTTTCCTTTGAGTTACCTTGAAACTTAAGTTATTTTTGGATTTAAAGTATTAGAAAATTGCAAAAATTTTTGTCAAATTTAGTTTTTTGACAGTCTGGGACGGATACACTGCTGTATATCCGTCTTTGAAAAAAATTAATGTTATTTTGAAAGCATTTCAATGCCCTTATTAATACGCCTGATGCTTTCCTCCTTGCCAAGCAGCTCCGCAAGCTCACTTGCACCGCAGGGAGAGGTTGGTTTACCTGAAAGGGCAGTACGTACAGGCCAGAGCATTTGACCGTTTTTAATGCCCATTTCCTGAATAAGCGTAATAAGTGCCTTATAAATCCTCTCGTTTGTCCACTCTGTAAGACCCTCCAATACAGGAACAGCCTTTTTAAGATTTTCAAGGCACATTTCCTCCGTAGTTTTCATCTTTTTATGAACATAAAGAGCTGTTTCATACTCGGGAAGAGTGTCAACAAAATCTACCATATCAGCAATTTCATTAAAGGTACCTATACGTGTTTGTACGTAGGAGGCAAGCCTTTTAAGGTCAATATCGGGTGTTTTAACGGCAGCCTTAAGCTTAGGCTCTGCAATGGCATAAAACTTATCGGAGTCCATTTTCTTAATGTACTCACCGTTCATCCAGGTAAGCTTAACGGGGTCAAATATTGCAGGGGATTTGGAAAGCCCATTAATATCAAAAATATTAATAAGCTCATCAAGCGTAAATATTTCCTGATTTACGGAAGGTGACCAGCCAAGCAAAGCAATATAGTTGATAATTGCTTCGGGGAGATACCCTTTTTCAATCAAATCCTGAAAGGAAGCATCGCCGTTGCGCTTTGAAAGCTTATGTTGTTGGTCCTTCATAACGGCAGGCAAATGAATATAGGTAGGGATTTCCCAGCCGAAGGCCTCATAAAGCAGATTATATTTAGGTGTGGAGGAAAGGTATTCCGCACCTCGTACAACATGGGTTATATCCATAATATGGTCATCAATTACATTGGCAAAATTGTAGGTTGGGTAACCGTCGGATTTAATTAAAATCTGATCCTCCATTTCGGAATTATCTACGGTAATATCGCCGTATACCTCATCATGAAAGGTTGTGGATCCCTCGCGTATTTTCTGACGGATTACATAAGGGATACCTGCTGCAAGCTTTGCATCAATCTCCTCCTTTGAGAGGGCAAGACAATGACGGTCATATTTTACAATCTGTTCATGTCCTGTGGTTTCAGTCTTAAGGCTGTCAAGACGCTCCTTTGTACAAAAGCAGTAATAGGCTTCACCCTTTTCAATAAGCTCAAGGGCATATTTAATATAATCGTTCTTCCTTTCACTTTGTATATAGGGACCATAAGGACCTCCAACATCGGGGCCCTCATCATGAGTTATGCCTGAAAGCTTTAATGTGTTATAGATTATATCCGTAGCACCCTCAACAAAGCGTTCCTGGTCGGTATCCTCAATACGAAGTATAAACTTACCGCCCTGTGATTTGGCAATAAGGTATTCATAAAGGGCTGTACGCAGATTGCCTATGTGCATATAGCCTGTAGGACTTGGTGCAAAACGTGTTCTTATCATTTTATATTACTTCCTTTCGGTTTAGTCTTCGTTATATACAGTATAATCATATATAGCTGCCTGAAGCCGGTTGGCAGTTGAGTTAAGGTCATTAACAAGGTAATTTTTTGACTGACCTATGGAGCCCGAATTATAAATATCGGTAACATTATTTGAATTTTCCATATTAGTACTGGTGGCTGCATAGGTTAGCATTGAATTTGCAATATATGCCTTCTGAAGGATTGTTTCACAGTTTTCCATATTTGCCTGATAGGTAGAAATATAGTCCTGCTGTGCCTCTGTCATACCAAATTTATCCAAAATATCAAGGCAGTCCGTTACGGCAGTATCAACTGCCTGTGCAAGCTGCTTTTCAGCCTGAGACTGCTTAACGGATAAATATGAAAAATAGGCTATATTGCAAATCACAACTGCCGCAAGTATTATGCTGAGTATAATAACGGCAGGTTTATATATGTTACGGGTATTTTTGTTTTTTGCTTTACTCATTTTAATTACTCCTTTGGTTATAATTGCCAGAATTGACCCCCGATTGGTTTTGTCAGTAAGGCTATAAATTAGTGTTTAGCTTATTAAGAAATGTGGTGAAGGTTTTCCTCAGTAAGTTAAACATCAATTTATATCAGCTCAAGCTGTAATAATCTGTCAAAAAGCAAATTGGCAAGTATTTCGCTGCTCTGGTCAGAAAGACGCTTTCCGTTAAGAACAAAGGAGGGCGGAACGCTGCCTTTGTGCAGAGCTTTTGCATCATTTGAGGTTATTTTAATATCATAATCGTTAAATACATTGCCTGTAAGATATTCTCTTAGGTTTATATAGTGATTTTTAAATTCCTTTGTAAGAGCTTCTTCATATGGTGTAAGAGTTTCCTCATCTCCTGTTATTGAGCCAATGATAACATACTTATCATTTCCGTTAAAGGTAATCATGCTTTTATACATGGAAACAAGCTCATCAGGCGTATATTTACTGCAATCTCCGCCAAAGAAGTATACAGCGGTATAATTTTTGATATTGGACATGGCATTTGTAACAACAGTGGCAGGCGCAGTAACCTTAATTTCCTTGCCAGGTGCTGACCTGGTAAAGGACAGCTTTCCGCTCCTGTAGTCTATTGTGCCCTCAACGCCTGCAATTGTACATGGATTAAGCCCCGAGTTCAGCTTGTTCTGTAAAATAATATTTCCCCCGAGAATACTTTTAAGGCTGATTTCCACACTGCTTGTTCCGGCAGGGATAGTAAAGGGCTGTACCTGCATGGGTATGCCGCCCTGCTTTGCGGCTATTACGGGTACAGCATCGCCCTCAAGACCCGAGGAGAAAACGCTGTCAATATCAGCCCCAACCTGAGTAAGCCGCTCGGAAAGGTAATAGGTATAAAAATTTGTACTGTTTGCCGTATTATCGGAGAAGGAATCTCCCCAGCATATAATAGATTTGCTGTAATCAAAGGCAGCCTCGACATTACCGTCATCTTCATTTTCCGTGGAAGAGGGTACCCTTTTATTGTCAAGATATTTGCTGTTAAGGCTGTCCTCTCTCAGGCTGTAACGGCTTTGCTCAGATATGCCCAATATCCTGTATGCCGCAATAAAGCCCATTAGCAGGATAAGAAAAATAATAAGTGCGGCTATAATGCGCCGTTCAATAATTAATGTCCTGTTTTGAGTATACAGCAAATTTTTTTCTTTTTGAGAATCTATATCAATATTATTGATTTGTTTTGGCTTTTTCAAAAAGACACCTCCGAAATGGTTTACGGAATAGAGGGGATACAAAAATACTCCTAAATAATCTGTAAAACCTAACTAACTCCGATATCTTTACGGAATACTGTGGATTAATCGGTAATTCCTAGCTTAGTTTATAATAATATTGTAAAAATGTCAACAAAATACTTAATTTATTGTTTAAACTAAGAGAAATATGTGGTATAATAAAAACATACGTGTTTAGGACTTTAGCTTTGCTGATATGGTATGATAAAATTAACATTAATTTTCGGAGCAGGAGGAATTTTTTGATGTCGGACAAAAAGGTTATACTTGTTGTAGATGATTCCATATCTAACTTAAAAAATGCCGAAGAGGTACTGAAGGATAAGTATACACTTGCCCTGGTTAAATCTGGAAGGATGGCGTTGGATTATCTTATGTCCAATACTCCCGATTTAATTTTGCTGGATGTAATTATGCCTGATATGGACGGCTTTGAGACAATTATGCAGATTAAAGCTAATCCTAAAACAGAAAAAATCCCTGTTATTTTTCTGACCGTTGATTCAAATGTGGAAACTGAAAAGGAAGGGTTCAGGCTTGGTGCTTTGGACTTTATAAGGAAGCCCTTTGTGCCTGAAATTATGATATACCGTATTGAGGCTATTATTGAGCTGGACAGCCTCAGAAAGAAGCTTGAAGCACAGGTAAATAAAAAAACCAGGCAGCTTGAAATTGCAACCCTTCAGGTCATTTCCTGTGTGGCAGATATTATTGATAATAAAAACATCTATACAAAGGGACATTCCGTGCGTGTAGCGGGCTATGCGGAGGAAATTGCAAAGCGTATGGGTCTGTCAGACAGTGAGGTTTATAATATATATTACATATCTCTGCTACATGATGTGGGTAAGCTTATTTCTCCCTTTGACGGGCTGTCAAAGTTTGAAACGGAGCTTAACGCGGAGGAGCGTGAGATTATGTTCAAGCATTGCTCCGTTGGTGCTGACTTACTTAAGGAGTTTACCATTTTTGAAAATATTTCAGACGGTGCAATGTACCATCATGAAAGGTATGATGGCGCAGGCAATGTAAGCGGACTAAAGGGTGAGGACATTCCGCTGACTGCAAGAATTATATCGGTTGCCAATGCCTATGATAATATGAAATCCTTTAAAAGCTACAGAAAGCCTTTGACTGATGAAGAGGCTAAAAAGCTGTTTGTTAAAGAGAGGGGCAAGGCTTTTGACCCGCAGATAACAGACATTGTTGTTGATATGATTGACAGCGGCTATGAGCTTAAGAGTATGGTAAATAATTATGAGTCTGATATGACTCAGTTTGGCAATGCTATTTTGCACAGAGTTATAAGCGAGTATACCGATGAAATCAAAATAGAGGCTCAGAAGGATGCTCTTACAGGCCTTTGGGACAGAAAATATACAGAGTCTGCAGTTAATGAATATCTGGAGCGTGACGGCGGCAGCGGTGTAATGTATATGATAGATATGGATAATTTTAAGCAGATTAACGACCTTTTCGGACATATTAAGGGTGATGAGGTGCTGGTTAAATTTGCCGATGTTATCAGAAAAAATTCCAATGAAGACGATATATTATGCCGTATAGGCGGTGATGAATTTATAGTATTCAGCAAGGGTAAGCCGGGAGCCATAAATCCTAAGGCAAAGGCGGATAAAATAATTCAAAACATTAAAAATGAGATACTGATTAACGGCTTTGATTTTTCTGCCTCAATAGGTATTGCTCTTGCGCCGAATGACGGAAACAACTTTACCGAGCTTTACAATAACTCTGACAAAGCGCTTTATTATGTAAAGCAAAACGGTAAGGGAGGCTCTCATTTTTACAGTGATGTTGATGAAGTACTCAGCTCTGAAGGGAACCAATGCACTACTGTTGCCGACCTGGAGTTTATAAAAAATATGTTTGGCGATAGGGAGAATGAAGGAGTTCTTAAGGTTGAGTACGGAAATTTTAAAAATATTTACCATTTTATTGAAAGATGTATTGCAAGAACTCAGCAGAATGTAGAGCTTGTTCTTTTCACTATGTCCGACTCCCGCGGAGAAATGCCTGATGTACTGTCCCTTAAAAAAGCGAGCGATATTTTCAGCAAGGCTGTTTGTGAAAACGTGAGAAGGGGCGATGTTTTTACCAGCTTTTCAAGCAGTCAGTATGTTGTGATACTTATGAATGTAAATATAAACTTTGGAGAGGTTGTAGCGGAGCGTATAAAAACTAAGTTTTATGCTTCAAAAGGGGATTTGCCTGTTGAGCTGCGTTATGATGTGCAGCCCATAGGAGCTAAATAAAATATCGGTTAGAAGGCTTAATTAATCAATGGTTTCATAAATCTGGAGGGATAATATGAGGGGATTAATTGAACATATCCGTGAGCATAAAAAATTTGCGGCTTTAAGCACAGTGGTTTTTGGGGTATTTGTAGTGTTTTCTTTAAGCAGTAATCTTATTATGTCAAAGCTGCTGGTAAACAGCTATAATAGGGCTTATTCAGCGGCTCTTTTTGCGGCAGGAGAGGCTTTATCCGAAAAGATTAATGTCTGTACGATTGCCGATGATGAGCTGTATGCTGCTTTAGGAGCAGATAATGACAAGGTTTTGCAGGTTTTTCAGCAGTTTGCCGAAAATGACAAATATATTTCCGGTTCCGTTATAATACGGGATGGGGTAAAGTACAATGTAGGGCATCTGGGTTTTGAACGGGCTATGGACTATAACGGCGAGCCGTTGAATACCGGCGTTGAATACAAGGCTGAAGGTGACAGCATTAGTGCAGCAATTACCGTTACAAAGGACTATGGTGATGCCGTCATATCAACGGAATGTATTACCAATGCTATTATAACAAATAAGTATAATATTACTGAGGATTATACGGGCATAAGATGCTATCTTATAAATAAAGACGGAGTAATCAGGGACAGTTATGATGAGGAGCTAATCGGCAGCAATATTCGTTCTGTTATAGAGGATAGCACTGTAATTGACTCATTATTTGATGTCTCGGACAGATATTGGAATAAAAAGGGATTAAAAATAGACGGTTTAAAGGGGCATATTTATTATTCAAACGTTAATTCTGAAATGTCGTTTTTAATTTTTGTGCCTAATGCTGATATTTATAATGGATTTGTATTTTTTGTTTTAGTCAATATATTAATATGGCTTGTGCTTTTGGTTATTATATTTATTGTAAATTGGACTGCTTATAAAAATAAGCTTAAAGCAGAGGAGGCGTCAAAGGTTAAGAGTAATTTTCTTGCCAATATGAGCCACGAAATACGTACACCTATGAATGCCGTAATAGGTATGAGTGAAATCCTCCTGTGCAGGGATATTTCAATACAAATCCGCAATGATGTATCGGTTATACATAATGCGGCAGCGGTTTTAATGTCGCTTATAAATGATATTTTGGATTTTTCAAAGATTGAGTCGGGTAAGTTTGAAATAATCAATGATGAATATTATTTTCCGGAGCTTATTTCGGAGGTTGTAAATGTTATTGCAGTTAGGCTTAATGACAGCAGCGTTAAGCTTTTGACTGAGATAAACCCAAGTATACCGGTAAGACTGATTGGTGATGATGTAAGAATAAGACAGATTTTGATTAATCTGCTAAGCAATGCGGTGAAGTACACCAATGAGGGATATATCCATTTAATAGTGGACTGGGATTTAATAGAAAACGGTGAAACAACTATAAGCATAAGTGTCAGGGATACCGGTATAGGTATGAAGGAAAGTGACTTGCAGCTTCTTTTTAATGATTTTACACAGTTGGACACAAAGCGCAACAAGTACGTTACAGGCACAGGTTTGGGCCTTGCCATAAGCAAAAATCTGGCTCAGAAAATGGGTGGTAATATAGAGGTTGAGAGTAAATATGGTGTTGGCTCATGCTTTAAGTTTACGTTTAAAAACAAGGTTAAGCAGTATGAGGCTACTGCCGCCATTGAGAAAAGTGATGAAACCTATATTCTTATTTATGATGAGGATGAGGTTATACTTGATAATATCAGAAATATTTTAAAGTCGCTGGGATTAAAGTATTCGGTTTGTAATGATATTAATAAAATTGACAGATATTCTTCTGCCAACCTGCTGCTTTTCAGAAAGAGGTACTATAATGTTATTTCAAAATCACCAATTTGTGACAAAAAGCCTGAAATGGTGGCAATAATGGAGATTGGTGAGTTTTTGAATGACAATATGCAAAATGTAAGACAGATTTATTTGCCTCTGGTATCCTTACAGCTTGCTGATTTAATAAATAATCATGAGCAGCATACCTATGGTGAAAATACCAATATGACAGGTGATATTCTGCCTGCTTACAATGCAAATATTTTAATTGTTGATGATAATATTACCAATCTGGCAGTGGCAAAAGGCTTATTGTCCCAGTATAAAATGACTATCGATACTGCCTCAGGCGGTCAGGAGGCTATTGATAAAATAAAACAGACGGATTATGATTTGGTATTTATGGATTATATGATGCCTGAAATGGATGGTGCGGAGGCAACATCTGTTATAAGAGGCTTTAATGATGAAAGGTATAAAAAGCTGCCGATTATCGCTCTTACTGCAAGTATTGAAAGTAGTACAAAGGCAAAGCTGCTCAAGGAGGGTTTTAGCGACTATATAGCAAAGCCTGTTAATGTTAAAAAGCTTGAGGTTGTTTTGGAGAATTACCTTAACAACAGCTCCGCCGTACTCCAACGTGCATTGCAGGTGACGGGAAAGCTTGCCACAAGGGCAAGGAGAACCATTGACGGGTATATTGATGTTGAAGCAGGCATTCAGCAAATGGGTGGTCAGGAGTCTACCTATGTTAATGTGCTTGATACCTATCTTGAGGATATGAAAAGGCGCAAAGGTGAGCTTATAAATATTATAAAAAACGGAGATATAGCCCTGTTTGTAATATATGCACATGCTATTAAGGGCGCGTCCGCAGGCGTAAGGGCTGACAGGCTTTCCGAGCTTGCGGCAGAGCTTGAAAAACTGGGCAAAACAAAACAGATGGATAAAATTGATGATAGGTTAAATCCGTTTTTTACTGAGATGGAAAACGTTATAAAATATGCCCAGTACTATATTAACAAGTATAAAAGCAAAACAGAAGTTAAGATTAAGCCTCATCTTGTCACTGTGCCAAAGGACAGTTTAAAAAAGCTTGTTCAGTATGCAAAAGAGTTTAATATGGTAAAGATAGAAAATGTAATTATTGAGTTATCAGGCTATACATATGATGATTTTGACGAGGCTGCACTTAAGAAGATAAAGGATGCGGCAAATAATTATGATTATATGCTGCTGGTGGAGCTTGTAAAAAAATATTTGTAATTAAAAGATACCTTGAAGATTTATAATTTTTAAGGTCAGCGTGTTAATAAAGTTGACACGTTTTGGGCTGTCGCACTAAAAAATTGATATGCTCCCTTCTAGGTAAACAAGTGAAATAATAAAAACTTGTCACTTAGA
>CALIRN010000045.1 GCA_938042265.1 uncultured Eubacteriaceae bacterium | reverse complement strand
TTATCAGGTATCGGCAATGCTTATGGCAATATGCCTTAAATCTCTCAACAACAGGGAAACGGCAGACCTGACAATGGCTATGACCCATTCGGGCAAGATACTGGATTTATCTGCAATAAACGGTATTAAGGTAGATAAGCACAGTACTGGAGGTGTGGCTGATACCACCACTCTTGTGCTTGCGCCCCTTACCGCTTCACTTGGGCTAAAGGTTATAAAGATGTCTGGCAGAGGCCTCGGACACACAGGCGGAACTCTTGATAAGTTGGAATCAATCCCTGGCTTTAATGTTTCCCTAAGTGAGAAACAGGCTGTAAAGCAGGTAAATGACATAGGTATAGCAATTATTGGACAAACCGCTGATTTGGCTCCTGCCGATAAGCGGTTGTATGCCCTTAGAGATGTTACAGGCACGGTTGAAAGTATCCCCCTTATTGCCGCAAGCATAATGAGTAAAAAGCTTGCGGCGGGCTCCGATGCCATAGTACTTGATGTAAAATGCGGCAGCGGCGCCTTTATGAAAAATATTGATGATGCACGCCGCCTTGCGCAGACTATGGTTAACATAGGTAAATCCGTCGGCAGAAAAACCGTTGCTCTTATAACCCCCATGGACAGACCCCTGGGGATGTATATAGGCAACAGCCTTGAGGTAATTGAAGCCTTGGAGGTATTAAAGGGTAACTGTAATGGCAGGCTTAAAACCGTTGCCCTGGAGCTGGGTGCACGTATGCTTGTGCTTGGCGGCATTGCAAACAGCACAGATAATGCACTTGATATGCTTAATGAGAATATTTTAAATAAAAAGGGACTTAATAAATTTAAAGCATTGATTTCGGCACAGGGCGGAAATCCTGAGGTTTGCGAAGATTATTCCCTTTTTTCTCGCGCAGGAGAAAGCCTTACTCTTACCTCTCCCACAAGCGGTGTATTAACCTCAATTAACACTGCCCGCATAGGCAGGGCAAGCGTTGCGGCAGGCGCGGGACGTACCGTAAAGGACGCTCCAATTAATCTTGGCGCAGGTATAATAATGTATGTAACCACGGGCGATACCGTAAATAAAGGTGACGTA
>CALIRN010000044.1 GCA_938042265.1 uncultured Eubacteriaceae bacterium | reverse complement strand
CGCAAAGCCTGACTGATTTTGAGATAATAGTAAATGATGACTGTTCATCTGATGACACAATTGAACTTGTTAAAGCCTTGAATGACGACAGAATACATATTTACAAAAACGACAAAAATTTAGGTGCAGTTAATAACTGCAACAAAGCATTGGAATACGCTAAAGGGAAATACCTTAAAATACTGATGCAGGATGATATACTTGAAAAAGAGCATCTGGAAAAATCTATAGAGATTATGGAAAAAGACAGCTCTATTATGATGACCACCTGTCAGAGTCACATAATAAATGAACAAAACAAAGTAATATCCTCCAGAAAAAGATATAAAAGAGATACTATATTTGATGGTGCACAATATTCAAAAAAATCTCTCAGAGGCAGAAATATTTTTGGCGAGCCCTCACTGATATGCTTCAGACGTGAAGTATATGATAAAGGGCTTCGTTTTGACAGCAGCTTTAAATTTAATTTTGACTGGGATTTTGCAATAGGTGTGGTAGAATACGGTAAAATTGCCTATATAGCAACCCCCCTTGCCTCCTTTAGAATAAGCACAACCTCCATAAGCGGCAATACCTACATTAAAAACAAAACACTGATTTACAATGAGAGTGTGGCGCTTTTTTTAAAGCATATGTCTGCGCTTGGTATGGGCAAGGCAGCTTTGCTGCGTTTTAAGTTGATAACAATGTTTATGCTGTATATTAAGATGTTGTATGTGACAGTTACGGTACGCAAAAACAACTTACAAAAATAATAAAAGGCAGTTAACATACGGAGTGTTGCACCAAAGTGCAACACTCCTAATTTTTTATGTCGCATCATTACCCAATTTATGCCCTCGGCTGTTTTTATAAACATACATACAAATGTAACCAATGGCACAAAATGTTATCATAAACAACCTAAAACACCACCATTGATGCCATATTGTATGGCCGGTATCAGCTATACACCACACAAAAGGATATAAAGCTACCATAAAAAGGCAAAGGCATTTATGCATTGACTTAAACAATTTTTCCTTATCTATATTATATCCCTTTAAGTACTTATAATAAATAACCAAAAATAATATTAATGCAATTTCAACAACCAAATACTTGCCTTTTGGGGATTTTTTAAATATACAAATCCAACCGTCAAGATTAACCCTAATGCAATACAATACAGCTTGCAGAGAAAACCCCGAAAACTCCTTATACATTTCCACTCGCCCGGTGGCTTCCGCAACAATATTTCTTTTTAAAATAATTGAGCCTAAAATCCATTTGCTGACCCATGTAAAGCAATACCCTGCTGTCCAAGTTAAAGACAATTTAATAAATTGAATAAATTGTTTTATTAACGGTTGATTATCCTTTATCCAAAGCATACACAAAAACACCATAGGCATGCCCAAAGTCAACAGCGGCTGGGCATACCACTCCAGATAATTTACAAGCGAACCTATTATAAAGAAAAATACGCCTAAATTTTGCTCGGTTTTTTCTTTGCCATAGCTTTTTAATATAATTATAGATGATATGATAAATATGTAGTATGCCACCGAATAATGCATTGTCATCGGTACTGTAAACGAGTATGCCGCAAAAAACAGCAACAAAAACCACCACGAATACCCCCCCCAATTTTACATTTAATTTCATTAAACAGCATAAAGCTAATTATAAAAAAGCCCATCATGAGGATATATCTCAATTGAGAGTATTCAAAAAATAGAGTAAGTATTTTAGCTATTACCAAATAACCATGCCAACAACGAGCATAATCCGAAATATCCATTGCATTTTTTAATGCTGAGTCATAATGCATATTCTTTGACAGCATTTCTTGGTACATATACATTTCGCCTTGGCTTTCCGGCTTAGAGACATCCTGAAAAAAGTAAATCTGCGGCCAAATACCTTCTCTGTTAATATATCCCAAAGATGTATTCACATTTGGCTCAACAAATTTATCAGGTATAAGAAACACAACAAAAAGCATCAACACATAGACGGATATTAAAAAAATAAATATGCCTGCATACTTACACATTGACTTAATAATATTTGTTTTTAAATTCATAGTCATTCCTCCCAAGGACTCCTCAGCCTTTTAAATCAAAAAGCCAAACCAAATATTTAAGCTTATAAACAATACCAAACAAAATAGGTATAATATTAAAGAAAATTATGAAACATACGGCGATAAGTGCAAATCCAACAAGACATATATTCTGCACGGCTTTGTTATCCGTAATGCTGTATCTGCTTTTTTGAAGCCTCAGACATATTACGGCAAGCAAAACACCCAATGCCGATATCACCGCACCAAAAGGCACTTCCTTAGGGAAATAGCTCATTTTAATAGTGCTTTCCCCTGCAGGTATCTTTACAGCCATAAACGCATTGCCCAAAACAGGTACAACCTCCGCAGGCTCGTTATTGACCTTAGCCGACCAGTTTTTGTCGTACTCTACAGGGATAAACACATATCCGTCCCTGTAGGTGCTTTTGTTCATAGATAAGGTTCTGCCATGTGCATCAACATTGCTTGCTCCCTTATCGGCAAAGCTGTCGCAAAGCCCTTTTAACTTATCATTGTTTAAAAGCCCTACCTCAAGATCACTTATATCCTCTGTTTTTGATATAATCTCCAGAGTAACCGTTTCGTTCGTAAATGTACCTGCCTCAAGAAAGCCGTAATTCTTTGTATTAGGATACGTATAAATTTTTTCATCACCGTATTCCAGCACAACAGGCTTTTCTCCGTTGACTATAAAGTTATATGTTTTATTTTTTTCTGTTTCGTCTGCAGATTTTTCAAAACTGTTTTCCGCCTTATTTCCGAACAAATCCTCTACGTCCTTACTGCTATACAGCATTTTTATATAAAGAGTTTCCGTACCTCGGACAGGTATTGTAAGAGTTGTTTTAGTTTTTTCCCCATCAAGCTCTATATTTTCATCGGAAAAATCTAAATTAATTATTTCTCCGTCAAAGTTGCAGGGTTCAACCTTGGTAATATAGTCGTCCGTAAGACAATCTCTTATAATTTCATCATCCTTATGAGTCAATGCTTTATAAACCGTATTGATATTTTCTATAGCTCTGTCAGCAAGCTTTACATTTAAAAAATCTTCATTAACAGTTATTCCAAAGGGCAGCTGATAATTCATATCATAAATATATAAATCCTCCAGTTTATCCCTTTGCGTATAAAGCTTGTCATTTTTTTTACTGAATGAGGCAGTATATTTAACATTAAACAAGGCGTCACTGAAAACCGTACCGCCTGCATCTCCAACCATTCTGTCCCCTATGGTTTCACCAAATGCCTTTGCCATATTATAATAGTCAACTGTAGTATCATTTGACCAATGAGTAAGACCCGGTAAACCTAAAACCATAGGATAGTTTATGGGTAAAAGACTGTCAGTATTTTTTATTCTTGAAAGGTTATCATTTTTAATATTAATGCTGTTTCGCAGGCTAATTGTTTTTCTTAAACCGTATTTATCGTGCAGTATATAATCATTATCATTTTTTGGAGCTATAAAGCCATAGCTCATAATTGTTGTCTGCATAATAACCATAGCAAATACTAATATTCGTTTATATCGGTTATCCTTAAGCGCCATTATAATGCCTGCTGCAACAAAGCTGCCTGCCAAAAACGGCAACGCCATCGTCAGATAACCCTCTTTATTGGATATGCCCGTATAAATAAACTGCGAGGCAAACCTGTATAACAGCACACAATACCCCGCAAGCACAGGCACCGAAGCAGCATACAACAGTTTGTTAACCAAACCGTTATTGGTACTTATAACCGCTTTATCCTTACCCGTACTCAAAAAATATGTCAGTGTATTAAGAGATTCAAATACTATAACAAAAGCAAACCTCATAGGAAAATGAATATATGTACCTGTATGCCATAATAAATTTGTGCCCTCATACATAAAAGGAATAATTAAAAAGGTAAGCTTAAACAAGGCGGCATAAAACGGCTTTTTACTGCCCTTATCCCTTAATAGCCTGAACAAAAGCCAAGCAACCGATACAATACCAAGCTCACAGCCAAAAAACATCAGCATTTTGTTGCCCCAAAAGGAACAAAAGGCTGTTGAAATAATATCAAAATAGCTTGACTCTTTTGATATATTTATGCGGTTTGACAATAAAGTTTTTGCTACAACCGGCCATACAATAACAACCGAAATGATAAATGCAAGAAAAGTATATATGCCCAAATTGGCAATGCACTTTTTTATATCTTTTTTATTGCATACAAACAAAATATGCGCCGTTGTATAAACTATTATAAACAAGCATATCATATAGCTGAAATATATACTTATTATACAGCACAATGCCAGCATAATCAAATAACCGCCGCACTTGTTTTTTTCAAGCAAATTGTTAAGGCAATGCATAAGCAGCGGAAAGACAGCTAAAATATCCAAAAAGTATATATTGGTATAATACTGTATAACATATCCGCTGAACGCATAGAGTAATGCCCCAGCAATATTATATAAGCAGGAAAGCTCCGGATACCTTTTTTTTGTATAAAAACTCATACTAAAAGCCATACAGCACATTTTCAATGCTAAAAAATATGACATTGACTGTGCTATAAAATCTCTTTTAACAAAAATAAAAAAAAGATTAAACGGACTTAATACAAAGGAGCTCATTGTTGATATTACTCCCTCGCCGCATGCCAAATACCAATCATAAACCATTGATACATTACCGTCAAAAAAATCCTTGGTGTGGGTATATAAGGGTATAATGGAAATATTCATATCATAATACGCTATAGTAAGGCTGCCAAAGGGATAAACCCCTTTTATCAAAAATACCGTCATTAATATAATGAATGCAAGCAGAGCTGAAAGAATAACCTCTTTATACCTTAATAAAAGCTTTTGCAATAAACTCCCTCCTGTACCTTTTATTGTTATCAAATAAGGCTAAATTAATTTGTTCTGTTTAAAATATATTGTTTACGCCCTCTATTATTTCATTGAGCCTGCTGTAATAAAGGTAAAAAAGAAGCCGCAGAAAACTGCGGCATCTTTTTTTAATATAAAATTATATTATATTATTTAGAAATTCAGGCTAGTACCAGTACCATTACCACTCCATGAGTTAGAACCATTTCCAGCACATGTAAGATCTGTAGGTATTGTAGATGTTAAGCCACTACTTCCGCCTGCGCTAGGGTCATAAACATTACCTGCATAGATTGGTGAATACATCTGAACATTCTTTGAAGAAGTACCTAAAGTACCTGATTCAGAACCAACTGCAACGCCCCAAATCTGACCTGCACCGTCATAACCAACTGCAACAGCTGTACCCTTAGGGATAATTGCAAGAGCCTCAGCCTTGTTGTTAGTATACTGAGCATTCATTTCTGTTGCGAGCTCTGAAGGTGTTGGATATCCGCCCTTCTGAGCCTTATAGTCAATAACAGCGGTATTAAGTGCGTTGTAAACTGACTTAGCAGCTGAAAGGTTAGCTGAATCCTGAGCCTTTGAAATGTAGCCAACTACATTAGGTACAAGTAAAGCAATCAGGATTACCATGATAGCGATAACTACGATAAGCTCTACAAGTGAGAAACCTTTGTTCTCGTTAAGTCTGTTCTTTAAATTCTTTAACATTTTGTTTCCTCCCTTTTTTGAACATTTATTTTTTGTTTGTAAGTACATTATAACCATCTATGGAATAAAAATCAAGTGCTTTTTCAAAAAAAAGTAAAAATTATTAATAAAATATGAACAAATCATTTTTTATGGTCATATTTCACAACCTATATACCTGTTTATGGTCAGAATTGCACAATTTTTAGATATTTTTTTTACAAATTCAATAGGCTATGTTGTCTATTTTATCTAATCAGGATTTCATTAAAATTAATCTCTGCAATGGTAAATTTAAATTTTTTGTAAACTTTATTACTGATTTTGTAAAGCTGTACGCTCATATTTATAAATTTATCTCTACAGGATTTATGATTTACGGCATTGCTCCCATCCGCAACACAAAAGAAAGACCGACCGCTAAACGGTCGGTCTTTATCTATTATGGCTTAACAACAATATTTACAATTCTGCCGGGAACATAAATTTCCTTAACGATTGTACCATTAAGCTTAGCACCAAGCGCTTCCTTAGCAGCAGCAATAGAGCTGTCCTTATCGGCGTCATGTGCCACCTGAATGGTTGCCTTAACCTTACCGTTAATCTGTACGGCAATTTCAACTGTATCTTCCTTCATCTTGCTTTCATCATACTTTGGCCACTTTGCAGAAAGGAATATGGATTTATCGTGTCCCAAAACCTCCCAAAGCTCCTCTGCCATGTGCGGTGCAAAGGGCGCAAGGAGAACGGCAAGCGTATCAAGAGTTTCCTTATCACAGCCGCCTGCGCTCTTGCAGGCAGCAGCCAGTTTATTTGTATACTCCATAAATCCAGATACAACGGTATTAAGAGTAAGCGCTTCAAGACGGGAGGTAATCTCATAAATCATTTTATGTCTTATCTGCTCAATCTCTCTTGTGGGTGCAATTATATTTTCCTTATATTCATCAACAAGCTTCCATACCCTGTTAAGGTATCTGAATACGCCGTCAATGCCCGTATCGTCCCACTCGGAGTCAAGCTCCGGAGGCCCTATAAACAGCTCATACATACGCAGGGAGTCGCAACCGTAAGCGGCAACGGTATCATCGGGAGATACAACGTTACCCTTGTTCTTGCTCATCTTAGCGCCATCTTTGCAAATCATACCCTGGTTAAACAGACGGTGGAAAGGCTCGTCAAAATCAACTACACCTATATCATAAAGGAACTTTGTGTAAAACCTTGCATAAAGCAGGTGCAGTACGGCGTGCTCAATACCGCCCACATACATATCAACAGGCATCCACTTTTTAAGAGCCTCGCTGCTTGCAAGCGCCTCGTTATTGTTAGGGTCTGTATAACGTAGGAAATACCATGATGAGCCAGCCCACTGAGGCATTGTATTGGTTTCCCTCTTAGCAGGTCCTCCACAGCATGGACAGGTTGTATTTACCCATTCATCAATTGCTGCAAGAGGAGATTCGCCCGTATCGGTAGGCTTATAGCTTTCAACATTAGGCAGTAAAACAGGAAGCTGATCCTCAGGAACAGGCACTGTACCGCACTTTTCACAATGTACAAGAGGAATAGGCTCACCCCAATATCTCTGACGTGAGAATACCCAGTCACGCAGCTTAAAGTTGACAGTCTTTTTACCAAAGCCCTGCTTTTCAACATAATCAGGCATACTGTTCTTAGCGTCCTCTGACTTCATACCATTAAGGAAGCCTGAGTTAATCATAATACCCATACCTGTATAAGCCTCTGTAAGGTTTGGATTTTCCTTTCCGTCCTCACTGATAACCTGAATAATAGGCAGGTTAAACTTCTTTGCAAACTCAAAATCTCTGTCATCATGAGCAGGTACACACATAATAGCACCTGTACCATGGTCAGCAAGTACGTAATCAGATACCCAGATAGGTGTCTTTTCTCCATTAAGAGGATTAATGCCATAAGAGCCTGTAAACACACCTGTCTTTTCCTTATCTGTCATACGGGAAACGTTGGACTTTGTACTTGCCTCATAGCAATACTTGTCCATAGCTTCCTTATATTCTGCAGTAGTAATTTCTTTAACCAAAGGATGCTCAGGTGAAAGCACCATAAATGTAGCACCGTAAAGGGTATCAGGTCTTGTGGTATAAACCTTAACGCTCTTGCCCTCCATACCGTCTACAGCAAAATCAACCTCTGCACCGTAGCTTTTTCCAATCCAGTCAGACTGCATCTTTTTAACCTTTTCAGGCCAGTCAAGCTTATCCAAATCATTTAAAAGCCTGTCTGCATATTTTGTAATGCGCAGCATCCACTGACGAAGATTTTTCTTCGTAGTCTGTGCACCGCAGCGGTCACAAACACCGTTTGTAGCCTCCTCATTTGCAAGCACACACTTACAGTTAGGGCACCAGTTAAGAGGCATTTCCTTTTCATAAGCAAGACCGTTTTTGAACATCTGTACAAAAATCCACTGTGTCCACTTATAGTAGTTGGGGTCGGTGGTATTAACCTCTCTGTCCCAATCGTAAATGGCACTTATTTCCTTAAGCTGACGCTTCATATTAGCAATTGAGCTTTGTGTAGCTACCGATGGGTGCGTACCTGTCTTTATGGCGTAGTTTTCACCCGGCAGACCGAAAGCGTCCCAGCCCATTGGGTGAAGCACCTCATATCCCTCAAGGAGCTTATAACGGCTCACAACATCGGAAAGAACATAGCCTCTCCAGTGTCCTACATGCAGACCACTGCCTGAGGGATATGGAAACATATCCAGACAGTAATATTTTGGCTTGGTGCCGTCATGTGGGTTTACGGGGTTAGCCTCCCAGTTACGGCGCCATTTTTTTTCAATCTCTTTGAAATTATATTTTGTACTCATAGTTTCCTCCTGCTGCAAAAGTGGGGGCAGAGTATGCCACCCTTTATAAATACTTAATTTATACCACATTTTTGTAATTATTTCAATAGCTTTTGCAAAAGAACCAAAAATTAAGGGAAATCGGAGAGCTTATTTCCAATTTCCCTTAGTGTTATCAATCCAGTATATTGCTAAGCAGCAAAGCCGCATCATCTGCCGTAATTTTTCCGTCACCGTTTATATCAAATGCCTTTTCGTTAACCTTTATTTCAAAGCCGCCGTCAAGAGCTTTACTGAGTATAAACGTACAATCATTGGCTGTTATAAAGCCGTCAGCATTTGCGTCACCTGTATTGACAATATACTTTACAGCAAAGTCATTGCCTGCATAAAGTTCTGCACTGCTGCCTACATAGCAGTAAATAGTAAAGCTGTTGCCGTAGCCAATGCTCATTGCACCAAACGAGGTGTCGTTATTTGTAATATAAAGCTCCTTAAGGTTATTGCATTTATTGAAGGCAAGCGACCTTACAGCTTGAACATTATCCGATACATAATAAACCTCATCCGCCTTATTTTCAGGGTAATATAAAAGTGTGCTTGTCATCTTGTCGATAAGTACGCCGTTATCCGAGGTGAAATAACTGTTTTCTGCGTCAACCTCTATGCTTTCAAGCTTTGGCATATACAAAAAAGGATATGAACCGTAGTCAGCAAGGTTATCCTGCCAGATTTCCTCAATGCTTGCCGGTATGAAAATACTCTTAATGCTTTCATTGCCGCTAAAGCAGCTTGAGCCTATAGAGGTAACCGCCGCACCGTCTGAAACGGAGGGGATAACAACATTTTCATCCGTACCTGTATATTTTTCCACACAGCCGTCATTAATAATAAAATCCGATGTTTCCGCATAAACCGCAAAAGGCATTGATATTGCGGCAAATGCAACCAACACAGCAAATAATTTTTTCATAAAATACCCCCTTGCCGTTTCATTCTGTGCAATTTAATTATACATTTTTATCCATAAACGATCAATAAAATTTCATTTCAGGAAACACTGATTGATTCAAAAGACAAAAATAAATTAAGCTCCTGCGACTCAAAAATAAAGCGATTTGCGCTTTTCCCATAGGAAAAGGGGTTTATGAGCGTCAGATTTTTTTAGTATATTTATTTTTGACATCATTAATCAGAGTTTCCCTAATATAACTTATTAACTTATAATATTCGTCCAAGCTATACTTTTTACATTATAATATAATCTCTCAGCCTGTTTTCAGCCTCATCATCGGCATACAGCTCAAAATAATATCCATTCTCACGGTTTTCATTAACCGTCACCTCACAGCTATGGACAATACCCAGTACAGCGCCCTTATCATAAGGTATAAGCACCTTAATGCTCTTCTTAAATTCCTTTGCTATTATCTGTACCGTCTCAATAAGCTTATCAACACCCAAACCGCTTTTTGCTGAAATCGGCATTTTATATCTTGCGTTTTTGTCACCTGGCAGAGGCAGCTCAACAGGCAAATCGGTTTTGTTAAATACGGTAACAACAGGCTTTTCCTCACATTTCAAATCCTTTAAGGTATTATAGACAACCTTCATCTGCTCCTCCCTTGCCGGGTTAGAGGCGTCTACCACGTGTATCAGAATATCCGCATAAGCAACCTCCTCAAGGGTTGCCCTGAACGCCTTTACAAGTCCGTGTGGCAGCTTTTGTATAAAGCCCACCGTATCGGTAAAAAGCAGACTTGCACCACCCTCGGTTTCAACCCGCCTTGTGGTGGTATCAAGTGTTGCAAACAGCTTATCCTCCGCAAGCACTCCCGCACCTGTTATATTATTCATAAGCGTGGATTTGCCCGCATTGGTATATCCCACCAGTGCCGCAACGGGGATTTTGCTTTTAAGCCGCTTTTCCCTCATTACCTCTCTGTGGCGCTCAATATCCTTGAGCTCCCTGTTAAGCTCGGATATTCTGTCGGCTATAATTCTCCTGTCGGTTTCAAGCTTTTTTTCGCCCGGACCTCTCGTACCGATACCGCCGCCCTGTCGGCTTAAGTATTTACCCTGTCCCGTAAGATGAGTAAGGTTATACCTTAACTGTGCAAGCTCTACCTGCACCTTACCCTCGGCTGAGCTTGCCCTTGATGCAAAAATGTCAAGTATCAGCAGAGTTCTGTCCATAACCTTGGTCTGTAAAATATTCTGCATATTTCTTATCTGCGCAGGGGTAAGCTCATCATCACAGATAATGCCCGTTGCCTCCTGCATTTCAATATATGCCTTAAGCTCCTCAAGCTTTCCCTTGCCAAGATAATGCGCCCTGTGGACGCCCTCACGCCGCTGCACCATTCTGCCTACGGTGACAGCTCCCGCTGTCTGAGCAAGCTCCTCAAGCTCATCAAGACATGAGTCCGCATCAAAATCCGGATTTTCCGTATCTGCCGCAACAAGTATTACTCTTTCGGCCTCTCTGCCCGTATCATATAATTCAGCCATTTTATCACTTCCTTATTTTATGCTTTCAGCCAGCTCAATAAGCTCCTTAAGCACATTTTTTTCCTTTTGTATTTTATAGGTAAGATAGCCGCCTGCCTCACTTGCCGTAAACAGCAAACGGTTATCCATTTCCTTAATAAGCTTCATAAGCCGTGCAACATCCACATTTGCGTTTTGCTTAAAGTTAATTATAACCGTTCCCTTTTTCTGCGAGACCTTTGTTGCTCCAACCCTGTGCAAAAGCGCCTTTACATAGGCTATATCCAGCAGGTTTGCAACAGAAGCGGGCATTTCACCGTATCGGTCCTCAAGCTCGTCCTGTACATTGTAAAAATCCTCCTTTGAGGCAATGACGGAAATCTTTTTGTACATATCCAGCTTGTGCTCCTCAATTTCAATATAATCTGAGGGAATAAAGGCATTTACCGTAAGCTCTATAAGCGTCTCAAAAGCCTCAGTTACCTCCTCGCCCCTTAGCTCTCTTACGGCCTCGTCAAGCAGCTTGCAGTACAGCTCATAGCCCACACTGTCCATATGCCCGTGTTGCTCCGCACCCAAAAGATTGCCTGCGCCTCTTATCTCCAAATCTCTCATGGCAATACGAAAGCCTGATCCAAACTCGGTAAACTCCTTTATGGTCTTAAGCCTTTTTTGCGATACCTCCGACAACACCTTATCCCTCTGATACATAAGGTAGGCAAAGCCCGTTCGCGTACTTCTGCCAACACGCCCCCTGAGCTGATAAAGCTGGCTTAAGCCCATTTTATCCGCATCCGAAATTATTATGGTGTTTACATTTGGTATATCAAGACCTGTTTCGATAATGGTGGTGCAGACAAGCACGTCTATTTCCTTATCCATAAAATCCATCATTACCGTTTCAAGCTCCCTTTCGCTCATCTGTCCGTGAGCAAAGGCTATACTTGCCTCAGGTACAAGCTGCTGCAGCTTATTTGCCGTTTCAGCTATATTCATTACCCTGTTATAGAGATAATATACCTGTCCGCCCCTTGCAAGCTCCCTGTGGATTGCATCCTTTACAAACTCAGGATTATACTCCATAACGTAGGTTTGTATGGGCAGTCTGTCACCCGGAGGCTCCTCCAGCACACTCATATCCCTTATACCCGTAAGACTCATATGCAGGGTTCGTGGGATAGGCGTAGCTGTAAGGGTAAGTACATTTACTTCTTTTTTCAGCTCCTTGAGCTTTTCCTTATGGCTGACTCCAAAGCGTTGCTCCTCATCAACAATTACCAGCCCCAGATTTTTAAATTTAATATCCTTGCTTAAAAGCCTGTGTGTACCGATAACAACATCAACCATACCGTTTTCAAGGTTTTTAATGGTTTCCTTCTGCTGCTTCGGCGTACGGAAACGGCTGAGCATATCAACCTTTACGGGATACTCCTCCATACGTGAGGCAAAGGTCTGGTAATGCTGTCTTGCAAGTATGGTTGTAGGCACGAGATATGCCACCTGAAAGCCGTCCTGTACGGTTTTAAAGGCAGCACGCAAAGCTACCTCTGTTTTTCCGAAGCCCACATCGCCGCAGATAAGTCTGTCCATTATCCTGCCCTGCTCCATATCATATTTTACATCGGCTATGGCATTCAGTTGGTCTACGGTTTCCTGATAAGGGAAAGCCTCCTCAAATTCGGTCTGCCAAACCGTATCGGTCGAATAAATATGTCCCTTTGCCGTCTGTCTTTGGGCATACAAATCCACCAAATCCTGTGCAAGTATCATTGCCGCCTGCTTTGCCTTAGCCTTTGCCCTTGTCCATGAAGTACCGCCCAGTTTGCTCAGCTTAGGCTTTGCAGAATCGCCGCCTATATATTTTTGCAGTATATCAAGCTGATTTATTGCCACATACAGCACATCGTCACCCTGAAAACCCAGCTTGATATAATCCTTGCTGACACCGTCGGACATAATCTGCTCCACCCCACGGAATACACATATACCGTAATTTTCATGCACTACATAGTCGCCTGTCTTAAGCTCGGCGAAGTTATTAATTGCGGTGGCGTTATTTTTCTTTTTGCGCCTGCGCTGCTTCTTTTCTTCTCCCTGAAGCTCGGTATCGGTTATAATTGCAGTTTTATCCTCATAGTATTCAAAGCCGTGCAAAAGGCTGCCCTTTACCAGATAAACCACACCAGGTTGGGGATTTAAAGCCTCCGTATCATCCATATAAATGGCGGAAATACTCCTTTGCTTAAGCTCGCCCTCAAGCCTCTCACACCTTGCCCTTCCGCCTGCAAGAAAAAGTATCCTGTAGCCTGCGGAGCACATATATTGCAAATCCTCTGTAAGCGAATCAATGTTATTTTTAAACACCTGGGAGCTTTTCACCTTAAAATCAATAAGCTCCTTTGGCACAAAGTCCTTTATTGTCTGTATAAGTGCCGTCATAAGCACCTTTTGGCACTTGTCAAGCCTTACAAGTATATCGTGGTAGGTATACACCATTTTAAGCTGAGAGGGGAGCATATAGCCGCTGTCAATTCGGTTTTCAATACTCTGTGTAAACTCGTTAAGCACAAAATCACTGTGCTCTCTTACCCTTGACGGTTCGTCAATAAAAATAACGCTGTCCTTTTGCATGTAATCAAGCAGTGAGGCGCATTCATCATAAAAATACTGAATATACTTATCCACGCCTGAAAAGCTTTTCTGCTCTCTGAGCTTTTCCACAGCCTCACCGATAATTTCCTTAAGTCTGTCGGGAGCACGCTTATATGCCTTAAGCTCCTCATTAAGGTTGTTTATTGCATGTTCCAACTCATTATCACCGTAAACCAGCTCACGCATAGGATAAATACGTATCATATCGGTGTTTTCAATTGACCGCTGACTTACCGCGTCAAGTATACGGATGGAATCAATTTCGTCACCCCAAAATTCAATACGTACCGCATTGTCGCTAACGGTGGAAAACAAATCCATTATACCGCCACGCACTGCAAATTGCCCCTGTCCCTCGACCATATCACAGCGTTCATAACCCATAAATACAAGCTTTTTTTC
>CALIRN010000043.1 GCA_938042265.1 uncultured Eubacteriaceae bacterium | reverse complement strand
CCGTTTTCCACAAAAAAACCTCCTGCCGCAAGGGAAAAATCACCTGTAATGCTGTTTGCACCCGAATGCAGACCTGCAGCCTCCGTTATAACAAGGCCGTTATCAAGCCTTTTTATCAGCTCCTCATATTCTGTATTGCCCCTCTTAAGATAAAAATTGGTTGCAGAAGTTGCAACAGTACCTTTAAAGGAGGACTTAAAGCCATTACCCGTGGATTTTACGCCGTCCTTATGGGCAGATTTAAGATTGTAAAGATAGGTTTTAAGCACGCCGTTTTCAATTACATACTTGTTATATGAAGCAACACCCTCGGAATCAAAAGCAGTTGTTGCCAAACCGCCCTTAAGCAGCGGCTCATCGACTATACTTACTTTATCGGAGGCAATTTTTGTATTAAGCCTGCCCTTTAATAAAGAAAAGCCCTTCTGTACGCTTTCCGCAAAAAAACAGCCGACAAAGCAGCCAAGTATATCGGCAAATACTTCATTTTCAATAATAACATTTTTAACTCCCGATTTAACGGAGCCTCCGCCAAGGGCAGCAATAGCTTTTTTTGCGGCTCTTTCCGCAACTCTGCGCGGATTGAAATCATTTATGTTATTTCCTATCCAAAGCTCTCCCTTCTCCTTTGTGCTGCCGTTTTCCTCAGCAATAAGTTCAACATACGCCATAATATAATTGTTCTTTTCACTAAGCTCCAGACCTTTGGAATTAGCAAGATATGTTTCCCCCTCGCCTCCTGCAACTATGGCATTATTAACGCTTTTTATTCTTCTGTCATACTTAAGGGCAATATCCTCCATTTCAAGGGCAGCAGCTATTTTGTCCTGTGTGGTACAGCTATTCAGCGCCTCATTAAAAACATCAACTTCCGCATAGCTTTCGCTGCCCTCAAAGATAAACTCCTCATCTCCGCTGTCAATTATTTCCGCATTCTGCTTAATAGCATCTATAATACCCTGTATATCTCTTTCTTCTATTATTTCGCTGTAATAGTAGCCCATAACCCCATTATACAGCCCTCTTACACCGATCCCCCCCTGAGAGCTGTTCTGAAAATTCTCTACAGCATGGTTATAAACACTTATTTCATCGGACCTGCTGCCCATATAAAACAGCTCAATATCACTTATTCCGCTCTCCTTTGCAGTTAAAAACAGCCTGTTTTTAAAATCCGTAATATTCATATCAGCCTCTGCCTCCTACCGTCATATTTTTTACCCTGAGCATAGGCTGACCTACGCATACCGGTATACTGCCGCTTGCTGCACCACACATACCCTCGGCAAGCCTCAGATTATCACCTACCATATCAATATCCATAAGCACACCTGCTCCCTTGCCGATAAGAGTTGCACCCCTTACAGGCTCACATATTTTACCATTACGTACAATATAAGCCTCATTTATGGCAAAATTAAATTCGCCTGATGCCGGATTTACGGAACCGCCGCCCATATATTTTGCATAAAGACCATATTCCGTATTTGCAATAATATCCTCAGGCTTATCACTGCCCCTGTCAATATAGGTATTGGTCATTCTTGCAACAGGCATATATCTGTAGGACTGACGTCTTGATGAGCCCGTAACACCATAATTAACCCTGGCACCGTTAAATCGGTCTGACATATAGCTTTTAAGTATGCCATTTTCAATAAGAATTTTTCTCTGCGCAGGAACACCCTCGTCATCAATATTGATTGAGCCCCACTGCCCCTCCAAGGTACCATCATCAACAGCCGTAACCTTATCCGATGCAATCTGTTCGCCCAATCTGCCTGCAAATACTGAAGCATTTTTGCTGACAGCGGTAATTTCAAGACCGTGTCCGAAAGCCTCATGGAAAATCACACCGCCGAAGCCGTTGTCCATAATCACGTCCATTTTACCTGACGGACAGGGCGCCGCCTTAAGCATTGTATCGGCTGAACGTGCTGCCTCAACCGCCATTTCATTCAGATTAATGCTTTCATAAAACTCAAAGCCCCTCATGGCACCCGGTCCGAAATACCCTGTTTGCTTTTCACTTTCATTAGAGGCAACCGCACTTACAGATGCCCTTGTTCTTACACGCTTATCCTCCGCCCAAAGTCCTTCTGAATTGATTATGCACACATCCTGAACCGAGTCCAGATAGCTCATCTGCGTCTGGCTGATTGTACTGCTGTAGCCAAATGCAGCATTACTTGCGCTTTTAAGCATATCCGCAATGACTTTCTTTTTAACGGTATCAGGCATAATAACGGCTCTGCCGATACCGCCGTAATAATCCCTTTTATCAAAGCTTTTCAGTACACAGCGGCTGCTGCCCTTAACCGCCTGTGCCGCCTCCTTTGCCATGCTCATAAGGTTATCCCCTGACGTATCGTTGGTATAGACATATATGGCCTTTTCATCGCAAATAAGCCTTAAGCCAAGCCCGTAATCACGTCCCGACAGGGCTCTTTCCACCTTACCGTTAATAACCGATATTGAATTTTTAACATTGTCCTCTATAAAAATCTCAGCAAAACCGGCGCCTGTTGATAAGGCCGTATCCAGTATACCGTAAGCAGTCCTTTTATCCAGCATAATTATCCTCCTTAATAATAATAAATTATTATATCATATAATTTACACTTGATAAATAGCAAATTTACAAACACAGTACAAATGCACAAACAGATAAATAAAAGCAGGCATTGACAACTATGTGGTAAAGCTGTTTTTCCACAAATAATTAATGGCACGTAAATATCAAGCGACGTAAAATCTCCTCCCCTCCGAATTGTGAGGGTTATGATAGCAGTGAGGAGCTTAAAAATTGGCATATAGGTGCCTCGCGAAATCTGCCCTATGACTATATGTCCTTTTTACAAAAGCTGTATGACAGCAGCAACGATACTTTAGGCTACAATTTTGCTGATAGAGCTGATTTTGGTGTTGAGAGTGAAGCAGACTGGGCATTGTATTTTGGTTTGAGTTAAAAACCTGTAAAATACAGATAAAAAACAGAACAGAGCATCAATTATGACGCTCTGTTCTGTAAAAGCACATTAATAAACTTTAAGGACACCCTATGACAGGCTTTAAATATTTACTGCTTACAGCTTATAGCATCTTTCCAGACTTTCCTCATTTACACAATGCATTGCATCTCTGCCGATAATATCAGCCTTACAGCCAATAGCGTAGCCTATTTCGTTTTTCTCAATTCTGCCCTCGGTATCAATTTTATCCAATATATTATGTACGGCGGTTTTAACACTTTCCGCATTTTCAATAGCAGCTTTCAGCTTGGTTTTATCCTCTACTTCAATTATAATGTAAAATCTGTCATCGTTAATATCGTAGGTATACCAGTAGTGATAAAATCTCAGCTTTAAAAGCTCCTTAATAAGGCGCACCATACATTCTCCCTTGTACTCCATAGAGTAATCATAAAGCAAAACCCAAATATCTCCCACAAAAATACTGTTGGCGAAAAGCAAGGCAGATATGTCCTCAAGCAAAGCTCCCTTTTTGATAACATTGCCCATTACACCGCCAAGGTCATCAAAAAATCTGCGGTTAAGCTTAAACCATTCATCTGTATTTTCCGTATAAATTGCAACATTCAGCCTGCCGTTGTAATCAAAAGAAAAATCTATATAATGTATATCAATATCATATTTATTTTTAACAAGTGCGATAACTGCGCCTTCAATATCCGTTCGTTTTATATCCTTGAGAATATCCTCGCTGTTATCAATATTTTCAATAAAAAGGTTGTCCATATCCGTCATTAAATCCCCTCGTTTATATATGAAAAATGCCCCTTTAGAAACGGGCATAATCCTTAAAATACGGTTTAAAGGCCGCATGACATATTTACTTACATATTTATAATATCTAAATTACACCAAAATGTCAATAATTTTAACCCCGTTCACAATTTTTTTACATATTGATAAAAACTCAGTATATACGCATAAATATTTTTTCTCTTATATTTTTTGCCAGGTAAAATTTTTTAACATAGCTTTACTAATATTACAAAACAACCCATTAGATGATTTACATCTGATTGGTTGTTAACGGTTTTATTCTAACCTTCAGTATTACCGGGCAAACCCTGCATGAATTTCATCATGCTTTCTCTCTGCCTCCGCTTTAATTTTCTCATATTCTTCATCAGTAATTGCTCCATCTACAGGTTAATCCTTGGCACTCTGACGTCATACTCGCTTATTGAGTTCTGTCATCCTTTTCTATAAAAATGTCTCAGCCTCTTCTCCGTCAACAATATCATAAGGATTTACAGCTTTTCCAATCCGCTGTTCGGCAAAGTATGCTTCTCTTTCCTCATCTAAAGCAAATCCGATACTTTTTCAAACTTTGTGTGTCTTTCAGCATATTTCTGCTGTTCTGCATTGTAGTTTTATGCCGAGTCCTTGCTATTTCAGCAAATACAACAGCAGAACTGCCCGTTACAAGTACTGTCGCAAGAGTTGTAACAGCAAAAATCAGGTTCTTATTTCCCATAATCTCTAACTTCTTTCTTTATAATATATCTAATTATATACCATATTGGAGAAAGTATTGTGAGGGAATTTAAGAATTTGTGTGAAATTGCTTTAAAACAACAGCTTGTTTTTTCTTAATGAAAAAATCCATAAACCGCCTCAGCAGCTCTTATGTCCATACCGTCAGCCTTTTTCAGCTCATCTACCTCCGCATGCCTTATTGTCTCAATATCTCCAAAGTATCGCATAAGCGCTTTGCGTCTTTTTTCTCCTATACCCTTAATATCATCAAGTACACTGTGCACCTGATTTTGCTCACGTAGCCTGCGATGATACTCTATTGCAAAGCGGTGCACCTCGTCCTGAATCCTGGTAATAAGCTTAAATCCCTCGGAATTATAGGGTAGAGCTATCTCCCTGTCCTTGTAAAGCAGACCTCTTGTTCTGTGTCTGTCATCCTTTACCATACCACATACCGGCACATTAATATTAAGCCTTGCAAGCGCCTGACAAACAACACTTATCTGTCCCTTGCCGCCGTCAAGAAAAATCATATCCGGCAGCTTGTCAAAGCCTGCTCCTCTTACGCCTTCATCTCCAGAGGTTTCATTAATATATCTTGTAAAACGTCTTGTAATTACCTCATCCATACTGGCATAATCGTTAGGTCCTGTAACTGATTTTATTTTAAACTTTCTGTAGTCACTTCTTTTTGGTCTGCCCTGTTCAAACACCACCATTGACGCAACAGACTGAAATCCCTGTGTGTTGGATATATCATAGCTTTCGATACGGTTAAGGCTGAAGCCTAAGCCCATAGCTTGCTCCAGCTCATTAAGTGCACCTGTTGTACGTGCTTTTTCCCTTAATATAAACTCGCCGAATTTTTCCAATGTAACCTTTGCATTGTTGACAGCCATTTCCACCAGCTTACGTTTTTCACCCTTTTGTGGAATAAGAATATTAACTCTTTGACCCTTTTCCTGCGACAGCCATTCACTTATAAGCTCAAAATCAGGAATATCACACTGTAAAAGAATTTCCTTAGGCACAAAGGGAGTACCGCTGTAAAACTGTTTTAAAAAATCGTTTATTATCTCAGCATCCTCCATAGACTCGGTATTTTCGGGCATAAAATGCTCTCTGCCGCAAATTTTGCCTGCCCTTATAAAAAATATCTGTACAACACAGCCATTTTCACCTCTGGCAATACCTATTACATCCCTGTCCTCGCTGCCGCCTGACATAGCTTCAATAATCTGCTTTTCGTTAAGCTTTTTAACCCCCTCTATAGTATCTCTAAGTTCTGCAGCTTTTTCAAACTCCATTGCCTCAGAGGCAGCATACATTTTTTCAGTAAGGTTTTTAATTACCTTATCAGTATGTCCGTTTAAAAAGTCCAACAGCTCGGAAATCATTTCATTATATTCAATCTCATTTACCCTGCCGGTACAGGGGGCAAGACATTGCCCTATATGATAATTAAGGCAGGGTCTCTCCCTGTTAAAATCCCTGGGAAACTTTTTCATACATCGTCTTATCGGCCATATTTTATTAATCAGCTCGATATTTTCCCTTACATTATATGAGCTTGAAAATGGACCGAAATATTTTGCCCTGTCCTTTAAATGCCGCCTTGTCATAAACACCTTTGGGAACGGTTCATTTACCGTTACCTTAATATAAGGATAGGTTTTATCATCCTTAAGCATAATATTATATTTAGGCTTATAACGTTGAATGAGATTGATTTCCAAAACTAAGGATTCAATATTTGAACCTACAACAATCCATTCCAAATCTTCAATTTCAGAAACTA
Organism: uncultured Eubacteriaceae bacterium; assembly: GCA_938042265.1. Classification (GTDB taxonomy): domain Bacteria; phylum Bacillota; class Clostridia; order Lachnospirales; family CAG-274; genus CALWRD01. Next base: position 146 of record CALIRN010000043.1, on the reverse strand, counting down.
GTAATTCTGTCTTGGTATTATGAGAACCATGAAAATAAGAGCGCACTCGGTTTTTCAGATTCTTTGCCTTTCCGACATAAATAACTGTCCCATTTTTATCTTTATGTAAATAACAGCCAGGACTATCTGGTAATAGTTCTAACTTT
>CALIRN010000042.1 GCA_938042265.1 uncultured Eubacteriaceae bacterium | reverse complement strand
TGTTTACCTAGAAGGGAGCATATCAAACAAAAAAATTGTTAATGCGACAGCCCCTTTGCGGCATTTTAGAGAATTTGTACTGACGGTTGGATATGATATAATTTGTAGCAAGCATTAAATCATTATAAAATAAACTACAATGAAAGGATATGAAAAGCAGTGCAAGGCTTTATACGTATCCTGTAATATCATTTGTTCAAATTTTCTTTGCACCATTGTATCATGTGCTTCAAAACAGTGATAAAATTCTCCCCTAAATTAGTTAATGAGTATTCAACACGGGAGGGTACTTCTTTATAGTCATAACGGGAAATAAAACCATCCGCTTCCAACTCATGGAGTTGTTTGTTAAACTAGACTCAGAAATATTTCCAATATGCCTGCAAAGCTCTCAAAACGATGTATATCCTGAAAGGCGATATAGTAAATTATGGGCTTATACTATGCAGATGCATATCTTGAAAGCTGATATGCGGCAAAAAAGCCTCCCTTGGTTTGGGAGGCCTTTTGAAATTATGACAGCTTTACAAAGGGAGAAAGTGTCAATCTTACAAAATAGCCCTGAGGGTGCTTACATATAGGGCAGGCAGCAGGCGCTTTAGTGCCGCTTAAAATATAGCCACAGTTGAGGCACATCCATTCCTCCTCAACAGAGGATACGAAAAGGGTATCGTTTTCCAACATTTCGGCAGCTCTTCCAAAGCGTTCACCGTGAGTTTTTTCAACCTCAGCAATGCTGCGGAAGGTATGAGAGATGGCGGTAAAGCCTTCCTCATTGGCTATATCGGCAAATTGCTTATAGTCCACATCATGCTCCTGAAATTCGTTGTGCTGAGCATAGCGCAGCAGCTTTGCTACATCATGGCTTAAGTCAACCGGATAGGTACCGTCAACGGTAATGGTTGTGTCTGCAAGCTCCTGAAGCAGATTATAGAAAATCTCGCCGTGCTCTTTTTCCTGATTTGCGGTAAAGGTAAAAATCCCTTCAATTACATAGAGCCCTTTTTTTCTTGCTTCGCTTGCGCCAAAGGTGTAGCGGTTTCTTGCCTGACTTTCGCCTGCAAAGGCTCTCATAAGGTTTTCCCTTGTTTTGCTTGTTTTAAAATCCATTTTACTGACCTCCTTTTGATGTAATTATGGCATATTTTAGCTAAGTTTATTCATTGTATTTCTTTTTTTTTAAAACTATGGTATAATAAACACATACGTGTTTAGGAGCCTCAGCTTGTCGGCTGACTCTCCGCAAAAGCAGAGCTTTTGCATTATACTACTCACAGGTCGACAAAGCCGACCTGTTTCGTACCATAATCTGCAAAAACAAAGCCTCCAGCCTTGTTTTTGTTGCGATTATGGTATAATAAACACATACGTGTTTAGGAGCTTTAGCCTTACGGCTAATTCTCCGCAAAAGCTATGCTTTTGCAATATAAAAAACTGGTTTACAGTAGGGTGGACAATATGAGTGAGCAGCTTGTAATTGAGGGAATAATTGAAAATATTAAATACAGAAATGATGAAAACGGGTATACTGTATTTACCGTAATTGAGGACGAGGAGGCAGATGAAGAGTATATTTGCGTCGGGTATCTGCCAAGTATTACAAGCGGTGAAAACGTGTGCATTACAGGCAGCGTGGTTGTACACCCTACATACGGTGAGCAGCTGCAGGTGGAAAACTGTATACAGACCGTGCCCTCCAGTGAAAGGGGCATAGAGCGTTACCTTGCAAGCGGTATAATAAAGGGTATAGGCAAGGTAACGGCAAGGAACATAGTTAAAAAATTTGGCACGGAAACCTTTAAAATTATTTCGGAAAATCCCGAAAGGCTGTCGGAAATACGGGGTATAAGCGAAGTTAAGGCTATGCAGATCGGAGAAACTTTTCACGAGCAGACAGAGCTTAGAAGTGTGGTTATGTTTTTGCAGAAATACGGTGTAACCACATCAAATTCACTGAAAATTTATAAGCGCTACAAAGGCTCTACAATCTCAGTGGTTGAAAAAAATCCATACGCTCTTGCAGATGAAATATTTGGTATAGGCTTTACTACTGCCGATAAAATTGCCTATAATCTTGGCATTGCATCCGACTCGGAGTACCGCATACAGGCAGGTATAAAGTATATCCTTACTCTTGCTCTTAACGACGGCAGTGTATATATGCCAATGGAAAGGATGCTGGAGAATACATCAAGACTTCTTGGCATACAGCAGGAGATTATCGCAAATCTTACAACAAAGCTTCACATTGAAAATCAGATTTATATTGAACGTAATGAGGCGGAGGCAAGGGTTTATCTTAATTTTTCATATTATAATGAAAGCTATGTGGCAAAAAAGCTGGTGGAGCTGTCACACTTTAAACCTGAAAGCAGTGTTGATTATGATTTAGAAATCAACTGTATTGAAACCTATAACGGCATTACCTTTGCGGAGGAGCAGCGCAGGGCTGTTAAGGCGGCGCTTACGAACGGCGTTTTGGTAATAACGGGCGGCCCTGGTACAGGTAAAACTACTATTATAAATGCAATTATTTCTCTTTTGAAAACAGAGGATATGACTGTTGAGTTGGCTGCGCCTACAGGCAAGGCGGCAAAGAGAATGTCCATGGCAACAGGGGAAAATGCGCAGACAATTCATCGCCTTTTAGGGCTTAGCTATCTGGATGAGAGCAGCAGAAAACAGACCTTTGAGCATGATGAGGATAACCCTATTGAGGCAGACGTAATTATTGTGGATGAAAGCTCCATGATTGATATTGCTCTTATGACAAGCCTTTTAAAGGCTGTGGTTGCGGGTACAAGGCTTATTATTGTGGGGGATGCGGACCAGCTGCCTTCTGTGGGCGCAGGCAATGTGCTTAAGGATATAATTGCAAGCGAGGTTATACCGGTAATACGTCTTAAGGAGATATTCCGACAGGCCCAAGAAAGCTCTATTGTTGTGAATGCCCACCGTATCAACAACGGCGAAATGCCGGTAATTGAAAAGAACAGCAGGGATTTTTTCTTTATGCGCTCACCAAATCAGGACAGGCTGATTGATACGGTTGTATCCCTTGTAACCGCAAGGCTGCCTAAATATCTGAACTGTGATGGTTTAAAGGATATTCAACTGCTTACACCAATGCGTAAATCGCCTATAGGGGTTGAAAACCTGAACAGAGTATTGCAGTCGTGCTTAAATCCGCCGGCAGCAGGCAAGTTTGAAAAGGTGCATGGTTCTAAAACCTTTCGTATGGGCGACAAGGTAATGCAGATTAAAAATAATTATGATATTTCGTGGAAGATTATTAAAAACGGTAAGATTGTTGATGACGGACTTGGTATCTATAACGGTGATGAGGGCATTGTTACCTTTATTGACAATGTAAATGAGTATATGGAGGTAATTTTTGACGATGAAAAGACTGTTGTGTATGATTTCACACAGCTTGATGAGCTGGAGCTGAGCTATGCAGTTACTATTCATAAAAGTCAGGGCAGCGAATATAAGGCAGTTATTATTCCCGTACACAGCGGTCCGCCAATGCTGCTGACACGTAATCTTATATATACTGCCGTTACAAGGGCAAAGGAGCTTGTTGTGCTTATAGGCATACCTGAAACTCTCAAGCGTATGATTGATAATAACAGAGAGGCGGGCAGATATACCGCCTTGGCGGAGAGAATAAGATATTTTGACAGTATATGAGAGCTATAGTCTGTTATTTCTTTTTCGCTCATAAGCCCTCATGACAAAGACCTTTCCCACAGCTACTGCGGGTACGGCAAGCATCATACCCCATACGCCAAACAGCTTACTGCCTACCGTAAGTGCGGCAATAACACCAAAGGGACTTATTTCAACCCTTGTACCTACTATTTTAGGCACAATAATAGCGGAATCTATTTGCTGTAAGATAAACATTACACCTAATCCGTACAATATTCTTATATTATCTCCGCTTATTACGGCGGCAATGCCTGTAAGTAGAAAGCCTGCCATCGAACCGAAATATGGCACAATGTTGGAAAAACCTGATATAATTCCGATAACGGGAGCAAAGGGTATCTTTACAAGCCAAAGCCCTGCGCTTATCAGCACTGCCATAATCAGACCATCGGTAAGCTGTCCCCTGATGTATCCGGATAATACGGCATCAAAATCCTCTGCAATTATTTTACATCTGTTGTAAATGCCGTTTGGAAGCAAAACTGACAGTATCTCTCCAAGCCTGCCGAGAGGCCTGTTGCCCATGAGCAGATAAAATGCCATTACCATCCCCAAAAGCAGATTAAGTATACAGGTAACAAGGAGTTTAAGCATATTGCCTTCAAGATGAAAAAATCCGTCGTTTTTATTTAACAGTTTTTCAATATAAGGTCTTAAAATGCCCGAAAGCCCTGCTCTGTCCAAAAGCTCCATAGCCTGCATATAAACTACGTCAAGCCTTTTTATACACTCTGACAGACTTACGGATATACCCTTTGCAATGCTGCCGCCGCCTGTGTGCTTAAGCTTAAGCACCAGTATAATTATAAGAATTACGGGGGGCAGAATAATAAGGGAAAATACTGAAAGACAGGCAATATGCCTGCTTTTTACCCTCTTTTTGATAAATGTAACCAAAGGCTCCAGTATATAAGCGGTGATAAGCGCAATAAGTACAGGTGCAAAAACGGCGGCAATACGCTTTATTATCCTGAAAAATGAGCCAACTACTCCCGAAGCGTTTATAAGAGTATAGGCACACATATCAATCCCCAGCTTTATTATATAAATCAGTGTAAAGGTTATTACAAGGTAAAAACAGCCTTTAAACCAGTTTCTGTCCCATGGCAGCTTCATAAAATCCCTCTTTCGGCTTATAATGGTTTAGTATTTGCCGTAAGTAAAAAAATAACCGTCTGTCCTGACGGCAAACGGTTATGCTGTTTATTTTTCAATTTTGTACTCCTTATCCGACAACAGCTTAACCGCTGTATCAAAGCGGTCAGCCTTAGTCAGAATATAATCCGTATTATAGGTAGAAATTACGAATATTCCAATATTGTTATCTGCAAGTATTTTGGAAATTCGGGCAAGTATACCTATAAGGGAAAAATCCAAAACTCCCTGTATTCTGAAGCACCTCCAGCCGCCGTCACATTCAATATAATCGGCAGGAATATTTTTGCTTGGACATACCAGTGAAATCTCCTCATCGGTTTTGGCAGAAAAGGTAAAATCTGACGTTAAATCAATACCCTTGAGGCTTGCAACCTTAAGTACGGAAAACTCTCCGTCAATAATTTTAATACTGAGCATATTAGTCAATGATATTCATACTCCCTTTACGTTGCGTGTTCATAACCGAACGACGCTTTTTTTAGTCGGTATTCGGCAGGAATTTGTACTCCTGCCGAATAATATAGTAAGTACCCTCTGCCTAAAGAGGCAAGGGACCTATTATGTCGGTTAAAGTGCGGCAATTATTGCGTCTTTTATTTCGGCAAATTTTTCACTGCTGAGTGATTTGCCCTCTGAGTTAAGCTGTACACCGTCATCCTTAAAGCGTGGCACAATGTGTACATGGTAGTGATTTACACTCTGACCTGCGGCGGCGCCGTTATTCTGAATAATGTTTATGCCGTCAGCATTTACAGCTTTTTTGACAGCGGAAGCAATTTTTGCGGCAAGGCTGTGAGCTGCGGCAACAAGCTCATTATCAAGCTCAAATATGTTTGCCCCATGCTTTTTTGGAAGCACAAGGCAATGTCCCGGATTTGCGGGTGCGGAATCCAAAATTACACGGAAATCAGCGTCCTCGTAAACAGTGTTGGAAGGGATTTCTCCGCATGCAATTTTACAAAAAATACAATCCATTTTAAAACCTCCTGAAAATTAGTCTGTTTAAATATATTAGTACTTCGCTTACGCTGCGTACTGCTACCGAGTATATAGTAACTCCATCCACTTAAAGAGGTGGAGATTTACTATGTAGGTTAAATTATAAATCCATTTGCCACAAATTACAAGTTAAGAAAAATTAATAAATTCTTCATTGAAAATTTGGCTAAATTGTATTATAATTGTTAGCAGACGAATAGTTAGAATGCTAACAAAAGGAGGACGCGGTATGGAAAATGAGGAAAGCCTAGTAAGGCTTATAGGTAAATTATCCAATGAAATAGCCCACAGTTTTAATTTAACTTCAGAGGATAATGCGCTGACTAATAAACAGCGCAGAGTATTGCACTATATTATTGCACAAACTGAGCATAGGCATATTTTTCAGCGTGATATAGAGATGGAGTTTAATATACGCCGTTCAAGTGCCAGCAATATGCTTACCAATATGGAAAAGGCCGGGTTTATCCGCAGGGAGGGCGTAAACTATGACGGCAGATTAAAACGGATTACAATTACCGAAAAGGGAGATATGATTAAAGCGGAGGTTTTAAATGACTGCAAAGGCATGGAGGCTAGGCTTGTAAAAAACATATCCGCTGAGGATTTGGACAGGTGCATCAATGTTATTAAGAAAATGATTTCAAATTTAAAGGAGAATTAAACAGGTTAACAAATACTTATTAGTAGGATTAATAAATATCAAATCAAGGTGGAAAAAACACGGATACACTCGAATTTTTTTAACGCTGACGTGCGTTTTGCCATAGGCAAAGCCACCCGATGCACGCTAAAAATTCACTTGGGACGTGAGAGTTTTTTCTTTAAACAAATACTTATTAAGGAGGATTAAGCAAAATGATTAAAACTCTTTCAAAATCAATAAGAGAATATAAAAAATCGTCGGTGTTATCGGCGGTGTTTGTTATTTTCGAGGTTATTTTGGAGGTGCTGATGCCGTTTCTTATGGCTAAAATTATTGATGTTGGTATGATGAACAGGGGCGATATTAAATATACGGTTGAAATAAGTATAATTACCGTTATTGTTGCCTTTGCTTCACTTTACTGCGGAGCATCTTCGGGCAAGTATGCGGCAAATGCGTCTACAGGCTTTGCCAAAAACTTGAGGCATGATGTTTTTTATAAAATACAGGATTTTTCCTTTGAAAATATTGATAAGTTTTCCACATCAAGCCTTGTTACAAGGCTGACAACCGATATAACCAATATTCAGATGGCATATCAGATGATGGTAAGGGTGTTTGTAAGGGCACCCGTTATGCTGATATTTTCCCTTGTAATGGCAATTAAAATCAATGCGAGGCTGTCAGCGGTATTTCTGATAACAATACCTTTGCTTTTTGCTACACTGATGCTTATTGTTACAAGAGCATTCCCATATTTTCAGAGC
>CALIRN010000041.1 GCA_938042265.1 uncultured Eubacteriaceae bacterium | reverse complement strand
TGACATCATATTAAAGCATCTTGAAAATCAGCAGGAAAGACTGGAACTTGACATAAAATGCGTCACACTTGACAGTGGATATGACGTGGGAGCTGTACACAGAGGCTTGGAACTGTTAGATATTGTCGGATACTGTTCACCCATAAAATTTCATAACAATGCACTGAAAAAGGGATTTGAATATGACTGCGTTAAGGATTGTTTTGTTTGCCTAAAGGGAAAGGAACTCGCTTTCAATAAATTGATATTTAAGAAAAGCACCTTTAATTATTACAGGATGTATGCCTTACCTCGCCGAGAATGCGTTGGTTGTGAGAATTTGCAGCATTGCGCGGTAGATAAGGGAAAAATTAGAATCAATGCAAGTTCGTATTATGGAGCAATGCACAGAAATCGAGAACGCTGTTCGACAGACGAATACAAATACAGGAGAAAGCTACGGTCAATTTGGAGCGAGGGAACATTTGCGGTTCTAAAACGCGAACACAAGTTAAAAAGAGCCGAAAAAAGAGGCATCCACAGGGTTTATGAGGAATGCCTCCTTTCGGCGTTGGCGCTGAATTTAAAACGAATGGTTAGGGCATTATCAGGAAATACGGGACTGTACTTAAGGATAATATTAGCTTGCGTACGTCATCAGTTTTATACCCGGAGGCACTGTTTGAATTTGTAAAAAATCAACTTTGTCAACAGGTCCTTAACGGTATGTAAACTAATGTCGCAAATTAATAAAAATGTAACATATTATAAATTACATTGAAATACATCTAATACATAAAGTAAAATACAGGAGTGTGTTTATGAAAGAGTGTAATTATGTATGAAAACCGAATAATATATAATAATCTAATATTAAAATGAGTTTAAGAAAGTGTATCGCAATTCATATAAATGTGAGTTTGCAATACACTTTCTTTTTTTATAAAAAGAAAATAAAAAATTTAAAAAAATAATTTCCGATTTTATCAACCTAAAGTTGTTTTAGTTATATAAAAGAGGGCGAAAAAGACATTGATATTCAAAACTGCATAGAGGGGAGGAAGATATATGTCAATTCTCCAAAATAACAATAAGTGTATTATAGCTATGTCTGACAGCTATGAAAAAACTGTTATGCGAAATGCGTGCAGAAATATTATAAGGTCAGTAGGAAAAAGACAGCAATATGAAACTGTAGGAACGGAGAAAACAAAATGTATGTTTGAAAATCAACAGCGTACGGACATTTATCCGTCAGAATACTGAACCATATTTAAAAAATACCAAATAATCTTTTAAAAAGTATTGAAATATTATGTAATAATATGTATAATAATATTGAATATGAGTAATAGATAATTATATATTTATTATAAAATTTATGTAATGATACTATTTTATAAATATTAATAAAATTTAATTGATTTGAATTAAATAAATTAAACTAATGATTTATATTTAAGTATAATATAAAATTTTAAAATATATTTTTGAGATTGTGTAACTTTGAAATGTGAAAAAAGGGTTTCTTTAAATCATGAAATATAAAGGGGTATATGTAACTGATTTATTTGTCAGATAAATCTTAAATGTAATGTTTGGATATTGAATTGTTGAAGTTAGGGGAGTAATAATTATTAAAAATTGTTATTTAAGAAGTTTATATTTGCAGATATGAAATAAAGTATTTTGTTATATTAAAAGATAAAAAGGGTAGTTTTAACACTACCTTACTATAAAGGAGGAATTTATATGAAAAAAACTGTTAAACACAAAAGGAGCCTGGCGTTGCTGACGGCGTTGTCGATGTTGGTGGTAAATGCTGTTCCTATATTTGCCAATGATACGGGAGGAGATAATTCATTGGATAGCAACACGGAAGTATCGGTTTCAAACGAGGAAAGTGCAGAGTATGTAGCAGGAGAAATAATAATATGCCTTAACGGAAATTATCCTGCACAGTACTTAAATTCGTTATTTAACAATGGCAAAGCAAGAAGTTCAAGTGGTATTGCTGTAAGTGAAGTTAAGGATCTTACAAAGTCAAAGCAGACATCTAAACTCAGGAGTAATGTAAGCGACGACAAAAAAATTTATCTTATTAATCTGGAGGATAAACAGCAGGATATTTATGAGGCAATAGAAGCCTTGGAAGCTTATCCGGAGATAGAATATGCCTCGCCTAATTACATCTTTGAGATGGAAGGACCTACCGCAGACGATTATTTTTATGAGGATGAAGAGGCTGACGCAGTGCTTAATATATGGGGTATAGAATATGTAAAGGCACCGGAAGCATGGGAGTACTGTTCGGGTTCATCAGATGTGGTAATAGGTATAGTTGATGGCGGAGTTGATTTCAATCACCCCGATTTGGCTGACAATATGTGGATAAATATGGGTGAATGGGGTGAAAACGGCGAGCTCGCAAACAACGGAATTGATGATGACGGCAACGGCTATATTGATGATGTAAATGGCTGGAACTTCTATAACGATACCAATCAAACCAATGATTTGGATGGTCATGGCACTCATGTGGCAGGAACCGCTGCAGCCAGCGGCAGCAATAATATGGGGGTATATGGCGTTGCGAAGGATTGCAGCATTGCGGCATTGAAGATAGCTAGTGAGCCCGATGAGCGCGGATATTGCGATTACAGTTTTTCGGCGGTTATCGAAGCCTTGGATTATGCAAATGCAATGAATATACCTGTTACAAACAACAGCTACAGTCAAAGCTGCAACTATCTTCCTGATCATGATGAAGCTTTCAGCGAAATATTTAAGGCGGCAATAAATAATTACAACGGTATTTTTGTTGCCTCATCGGGTAACGACGGTGAGGGCTTTGATGCAAACTATCCCGCTGCTTATGACTGCGATAACATTATTTCCGTATCAGGCTCAAACAGGCTGGGAGAACCTGAGTATGATGTGTTTAACTTTGATGCGGAGACGGTTGATATTGCCGCACCGGGTGTCAATATATGGAGCTGTAAAAATAATACAAGCGGATATGTCAGTGAATGCGGAACGTCCATGGCGGTGCCTCATGTTGTAGGCGCAGTTGCTTTGTTAAAGTCCTTTAAGCCTGAAATGACAACGGCTGAAATAAAAGACTGTATATTATCCACCGTTACAAAAATACCTGCACTTTCAGGCATTTATTTTGTGGGCTCAGAGGGTGTTTTAAATGTTGAGGCTGCTATGAAGAAGGCAGAGGAATTATATCCGTCTCCCGTAGGTCCTATGGGACAAATAAAAACGTGGAATTTCAGCAATTACAGCTTTAATACATTAGGTGTGATTTCTGATGAAACAACAATAAGCGGCTTAACGTTAAAGCCCGATACTAACGCAATGGAAGTGAAGAGTGGCAGCATAACGGTAAATAACAGAGATACATATTCATATTATCTTGCGCTTGGCGGTGCTGTGGAGTTTGATGTTAAAGGCGATACGGATATTTATATAACGGCTCGTTCGGATTCGGGAGAACAGCTGCTTGCCGTTACTGATGAAAATGATGATATTGTATCGGGAGGCAGTCTGACATATACAACGGAACCGAGCGTTCAGGTAGTCAGATATACAGGTGATGAGCAAACACTGACATTAACAGGAGAAAATATCAGATTAATTAACGTTACGTTAAGAAGCGGTTCGGTGCCAGAAACTGATTTTACGTACGGCAGCTGGGATTTTTCGGATGATAAATTTGCGGATATAGGTGAGGTTACAAATAAGTTTACAGTTGACGGTTTAACTCTGTACCCGGATATTGAACTTGTTGACAGAAACGAAACCTTAAACGGTGACAATTATACAAGATACCTTGATTTAAAGGGCAAGGGAGGCAAGGCATATAGAGAGGTGTCCTTCCGAGTAAATGGGGATACTGAAATATCAGTTTCGGCGAGATCCGTCTCTGAGGAAAGAACATTGCAGCTTATAGATAACTTTGGCTGTATAATTGGTGAAATGAATGTAGACTCGGAGCTTAAAACGGAGACCTTTGAGTATAAGGGCAATCCCGCTGATGTTTATATTCGTTCAAAAAAGAGCGGTATAAGGGTGTACGATATTGAAACATCTATGATAGATTAATTAACTAAACGATTGAATTGTTTTATAAAACTGCATTAAAGTTATATTGTTTATGCTTTAATGCAGTTTTGTTTAAAATAAGGTATTTTGATATACGAAATGGTTAATGACAAAATTAAAGAAACATATAGGTATACTGTTAGTGTGTATATTTTTGTTTTATTAACTGAATGCCAAAGTTTTATATGTAGTTGATATTAAAAATACAAATGGAGATGATGTTATTTCTTCAGTAATTGTCAGCATTAAAGATGAAGCTGTGTCATATGCGGTACTTATAAGAGGTTAAAATATAAATATTTAATGAAATGAAAGATGCATTTTTTAATTATTAATTTTGTATAATGTTTTTGTTATATTAGCAGATATTGCCGTATATTGTAAACATAAGGTTTTTGAAAAATCAAATTAATGTGTTGAAGTTTTATTGTATGATGCCAAAATTCATATTTTATAACAATTGACGGATATAGAAATATAAGTTATTTATTGGAAGAAAAAGATAAGGATGTTTATAACGTTGAAGATATAGAATAGGAGCAAGACGAGGAACAATTCAAGGAAGTCGTTAATTATCCAAGTAATTATATATACCATACTTGAATATTGTTTTGACATTTTATCCCTTTTTATCTTCATTCATATTTTAGCGGTATTTGTCAGAAACGACGGTAATCCTAAATTGGCTATAAGTGGGGTTTGAATGCAAACCCTTAAAGGAAAGTAATTATGCACATATTGAAAAACCCCTCCAAATCGGAGGGGGAGTGCTATTTTGTCAGACAGGGACGCATACTTAATCCGCTTATGGCAGTAGTTGATATATTGTGCAGAAGTGCAGAGGTCTGAGGAGTAAGCACTCCGCATATACCCCCGATAATCAGCATAGTATTAAAGCCGACTATAAACCTGTGATTATCCTGTATTCTTGAAAAAAGCTTTGTGCTTAGCTGCCTTAAAGTAATAAGGCCCATTAAGTCCTCAGAAAGCAGAGAAATATCTGCAACCTCTCTTGCTATGTCAGATGCAGATTTCATTGCAACTGAAACATCTGCAGCGGAAAGAGCGGGTGAGTCGTTAATACCGTCACCTACCATTACAACCTTGTGCCCTTTATTTTTTAATTCTGCAATAACATTTGCCTTATCTTCGGGCAGAACCTGTGCCTTGTACTCTGTAATGCCGAGCTTTTCACAGGTTGCTTGTGCAGCAGCCTCACTGTCGCCTGTCAGCATAATAATTCTCTTAAATCCGTTTTTCTTAAGTGACTTTATTACATCGCAGGCATCATCTCTTACAGGGTCGCTTATACATATCATACCCACAAGTTTTTTGCCTATGGAGAGATAAAGGGAGGAACAGCCGGTTTCTTCTTTTGCAATTATATTCTTAATATCATCATTAATTTCAATACCCTCATCTTCAAACAGAAAATGGGCGCTGCCTATTAATGTCCTTTCGTCATTAAGATGAGTTGCTATACCGTGAGCTACTACATACTCCACATCGGCGTGCTCCTCCTCGTGATGAAGTCCCTCAAGCTCTGCCTGATGAACAACGGCTCTTGCTATGCTGTGAGGAAAATGCTCCTCAATACAGGCCGCTATTTTGAGTACACTGTCTCTGTCATACCCGTTAAAGGGAATAACCTTTGTAACCTTTGGACAGGCGTTTGTAAGGGTGCCTGTTTTATCAAATACAATAGTGTCAGCCCTAGCATAGCTTTCAAGGTGTTTGCCCCCTTTGACCATAATGCTGTAGCCTGTAGCCTCACGCATTGCGGAAATGACGCATATGGGTGAAGAAAGCTTAATGGCACAGGAATAATCTACCATCAATACGGAAAGAGCCTTGCTGATATTTCGGGTAAAAATAAGGGTGCCGAGGGCAGTCATAAGGCTGAACGGAACAATGGCATCAGCAAGTCTTTCAGCCCTGCTTTGTACACCTGCTTTAAGTGCTTCAGACTCATCAATCATCGAGACAATTTTTTGTATTCTGGAGTTATCAGGCAGTTCTCTGACTTCAAGGATAATATTGCCTTCTTCAATAACTGTTCCCGCATAAACACTGTTGCCCTTTCCTCTCATAACAGGCAGGGGTTCACCTGTCATAGAGGCTTGGTTTACAAGTGCTTCACCCTCGTAAACCTGACCGTCAACAGGTATCATACCTCCTGCTCTTACTCTTATTTTATCGCCTCTGTTAATTTGTGCCAAAGGTATGGAGGTATCTTCCTTATCGGTAACAAGCCATACCTTGTCTATATTAACAAAAAGCCCCTGAGCAAGAGATGCTTTTGCCTTTTTGTGAGTGTAGTCCTCCAATAAAGAGGAGATTTCAAGCAAAACCATTATGGAATTGGCAGTTGATGAAGCTCCCGAAATGATTGCCGACGATATGGATACCGCATCCAATACGGCAACATCAAGCCTGCCGCTGCCAAGGCTTGAAAGCCCTTTGCTTACATAGCTCCATCCACGTCTGAGGGTAAAAATAAATCTCAAAGGGGCAGGGATAAATACTTTAAAAAATGCAGTTCTGCCCAGTAATTTTAACATTGATTTTTTAAAGTTTTCGTCAAGCTCTCTTGAGGAATTTACATCCTCATTGTCAACAGATGGAATATCTTTTCTTGTAAGCTGTGATATAATGTCTAATATACTTTCCCTAAAACCTGATTTATAGTAAAGAAGGATACCGCCGTTTATATATGTAACATCAGCAGACAGCACGCCTTTTGTATTCATAAGGAGTGAAGAAATACCCATTGCTTCTTTTTTTGAAATACAGGCTTTAAGTCTTACTCTGAGTCGCCCCGGCTTATCGTAAATGATTTGATGCTTCAAATACATCACCCTCTTTACGCTTGAACTTCATCATCTTCAGCTGCTTTCATGGCATCATAACAGATATCCTGGGCCTCTTCCTTCATATTTTGGAGAGTAGCCTGAGCGTCGTGCTTAAGCTTCATACCCTTTGCAAGACCCTTTACGGCAGCCTGTCTTGTTTTATCACTTTTTAATACCTTACTGCCGATTAATGCAGCAGCCGCTCCACAGAAAAAGCAGACAAATCTGCAATCCTTTAAACATTTTGAAAACATAATAATTCCTCTCTTCTTAAATTTTTGTTTGTGTTAGTTGTGTCTAACTTGATACAAGTATAAACCTAAATTTTTATAATGTCAATAAATTTTAGGAAAAAGAGTGTTGACAAAATAGAATTAATATGATATTGTAACAGTGTTATATAACACTGTTATTAGGGAGGACCTTTTGAGCGAATCAGAAACAAAAACATTAAAAAAAATTTTAGAGGCAGGTAAAAAGGAATTTCTTCAGAAAGGCTTTATTTTGGCATCACTTCGCAACATAGTAAGAAATGCAGAGGTTACAACGGGAGCCTTTTACGGATATTTTAAAAGCAAGGAAGAGCTTTTTGATTATCTTGTAAGTAAGCCTGCAAATACCTGTATGGAAGCATATATGAAAGCGCAGACGGAATTTGCGTTACTTCCCCCTGAAAAGCAGCCCTGTGAAATGGGTAAGATATCGGGGGAATGTATGGACGAAATGGTTGACTATATCTATGATAACTTTGATGCTTTCAAGCTTATAATATGCTGTTCGGAGGGTACAAGGTATGAAAACTATATTCATGATATGGTTGTAGTTGAGGTAAATGCAACCTATAAGTTTATGGAGGTGTTAAAAAAGCAGGGCTTGAGAGTGGAAAATGTAGACTCTCAGCTTATACATATTCTTGCAAGCGGTATGCTTTCGGCTTATTTTGAAATGGTTGTACACGATATGCCAAGAGAACAGGCTAAGGGATATGTTAAAGAACTCAGGCGGTTTTATACAGCAGGCTGGAAAACCATAATGGATTTTTGATAATTACTATAGGGCTTTATGCCCTATAAATTTTTAAAGAGGAGTTAGCGCTACCTAACTTGAGAGGGAATTATGTTAAAATTAAATAATGTTGAAGAAACTATGTTAATACCATTAGCGATAAGAGCTAACGAAACACAAAGAAAAAACGCAAGGATAAGAGATAAAAAAGCTGTGGAGATTATTAAAAAACTTAATATCAACACAGCAAAATATGATAAATTTTTAAGTCATGAGGGGGTTGTTGCAAGAACAATTTTATTTGATAATGAAATAAAAGCCTATATAGCTGAATATCCTGATGCTGTATGTATATCCATAGGCTGTGGTTTTGACAACAGGTTTGAAAGGGTAGATAATGGAAGAATTAAATGGTATAACCTTGATTTGCCTGATGTAATTAATTACAGAAAACAGTTTTTTAAAGAAAATAACAGAGTAAGGTCTATAGCCTCATCTGCTCTTGATAAAAAATGGACAGATGATGTTGAGAAAGATAAAATGGCTATTATATTAATGGAAGGAGTGCTTATGTATTTTGAAGAAAAGGATGTAATAAATTTATTCAATATAATAAAAACCTATTTTAAACATTCAATAATAATTGCGGAAATTATGCCGGCTGTACATATAGGAAAGGACAAATATCACGATACTGTCAAGGTTACTAAAGCAAAATTCAAATGGGGCTTAAAAACTGTAAAGAGACTGAAAATATTTGCAAAGGATGGCATTTTGTAGATGAAAAAAGCTTTAATATTGAAATGAAGAAGTATTCCCTAAGGGGTAAAATTATTGCTGCTTTACCTATTGTAAAAAGTTTTAATAATTCTTTAGCCGTATTTGAGCTAAACCAACAGGAAAATTTATAAAGGAGGAATTAATTTGAAAAAACAATCTAACTTTTCAAAACTGATGAAATATGCGGGAAAGTACAGATTTCTTACATATTCATCATGGATATTATCTGTTCTGAGTGCATTAATTGCACTGATACCATATATTTTTATTTGGAAAATAATAAATGAAGCTATAAGCGTTGCGCCTGATTTCAGTCAGGCAAATAATATGGTACACAATGGGGTAATGGCTGTTGTGTTCGCCGCGTTATCGCTTGCTGTATATATTTGCGGTTTAATGTGTTCTCACTTAAGCGCTTTCAGAATAGCCACTAATATAAGAATAGCGGCAATGGAGCACATAGTAAAGCTTCCAATGGGTTTTATGGATAGCTTTGGAAGCGGTAAAATGAGAAGAATAATAAATGAATCAAGTGCTGCAACGGAAACCTACCTTGCTCATCAGTTGCCGGACAGAGCAGGTGCTTTTGCAACGCCTGTAGGGCTTTTGGTTTTGCTGTTGTTTTTTGACTGGAGATTAGGTATTTTAAGCCTTGTCCCCATTGTCCTTGCTTTTGTAATAATGATGAAAATGACAGGCAGGCAAATGCAAAATGATATTAAGGAATATCAAAATGCTCTTGAAAATATGTCAAATGAAGCGGTTGAGTATGTAAGGGGCATCCCTGTTGTTAAAACCTTTGGACAGACCGTATTTTCCTTTAAAAAGTTTAAAGACACCATTGACAATTATTCAAAATGGGCAATAGCTTATACTAAAAAATTGAGATTTCCTATGATGTGCTATACAACCATAATTAACAGCGTTTTTGCTTTCCTTATACTTGCGGCCGTTATTTTTATGGGTAATGGGGTAAATAGGGAATTACTTTCAAATTTTATATTTTACGTAATTATAACCCCTATAATTACCGTAACACTCACTAAAATTATGTTTTCAAGTGAAAATGGGATGATTGTAAATGATGCAATGGAGAGAATTGAAGGTGTTATGAATTTGCAACCTATTTTTGAAGCGGATGAAAATGCAGAACTTATGGATAATTCTATAGAGCTTAAAAATATATCGTTCAGCTATGACGGTAAAAAAGATGTTATTAATAATATTTCGCTTAAAATTCCTAAGGGCAGGATTACAACTATTCTGGGTGCGAACGGATGTGGCAAGTCTACTCTTTTCTCATTGATGACTAAAAATCTCGTACCTGACCGTGGCAGGATTTTTTTACAGATAAAAAATATCGGCGGTATGTCACTTGGAGAGTTTGCTAAGCGTGTTTCCATCGTTCACCAGTACAATACGGCTGCCGATGACATGACTGTTGAAAGACTTGTTTCTATGGGAAGGACACCATATCACAAGATGTTTAGCGGTGCGGATGGTGATGACGAGAAACTTATAAACATGGCTCTTGAGGTCACAAATCTTTTGGAGTTTAAAGAGAGAGAAATTGGGAAATTGTCGGGAGGACAAAGGCAGCGAGTGTGGATAGCAATGGCACTTGCACAGAATACAAAACTTCTGTTTCTCGATGAACCGACGACTTATCTCGATATAAGATACCAGCTTGAAATACTCGAACTTGTTAAAAAACTTAACAGGGAGTTTGGGATTACGATAGTTATGGTACTGCACGAGATAAATCAGGCAATCCGCTTTTCCGATTCGATAATAGGTCTTAAGGACGGAAATGTGCTTGCACAGGGAAATCCGGAGGAGATTATCACAAGTGAACTGCTTGAGCAGCTCTACGGTGTGAAACTTGGTGTGACTGAGATTGACGGACACAAATATGTGCTTACGGCAGGATGATACGAAATGGAGATCTATATGAATAATAAAACAAATCCGCTTAAATTTTTGTGGGTGCTTTTGGGATTTTTGAGCCTTGCACTTGGCACGATAGGAATCGTACTTCCTATACTGCCTACAGTACCGTTTTATATGGCAACGGTATTCTGTTTTGCAAAAAGCTCAGAAAGGCTTCATTCCTGGTTTACATCAACCGGACTTTACAAAAAGCATCTTGAAAGTTTTGTTCAGAAAAGGTCAATGACGGTAAAAAGCAAGTGTACCATTATGGGAAGTGTTACTATTGTTATGGCATTTGGTTTTATAATGATGAGCAGGGTGCCTGTCGGAAGAATATGTCTTGCCGTTGTATGGCTCTGTCATGTGATTTATTTTATTTTTTATATTAAAACTGAAAAAGAAACA
Organism: uncultured Eubacteriaceae bacterium; assembly: GCA_938042265.1. Taxonomy (GTDB): domain Bacteria; phylum Bacillota; class Clostridia; order Lachnospirales; family CAG-274; genus CALWRD01. The sequence goes on along the minus strand of CALIRN010000041.1, from coordinate 645 downwards.
GAAGAAATTCCGCAGGAATTGATGGAAAAATAGATAACATATCAAAATATTGCTGTGCATGAACAGTAATAATCAATATGAAGGGACGGGGAATGAGATGATAAAAACAAGACTTGTGAGGTTATTATCCCATGCAAAAAAATATATCGTGTATACGATCCTGTGGCAGTGGCTGGCCCTGCTGTCACAGGTGATGGCCGTTTTTTCCATTGCAGGTCTTCTGGAAAAAGTGGTCTATGGTAAAGTGACCGCTGCGGGCGTGCAGCATACGGTCCTCATCCTGATCCTGGTCGTTGTGATCCGTTTCTTCTGCGAGCGGATGGGCGCAAGATCCTCCTATCTGGCCTGCGTGGATGTAAAGAGGATCCTCCGGGAAAAGATCTACGAAAAAATGCTGAAGCTTGGCGCTTCTTACAGAGAGCAGGTTTCCTCCTCTGAGGTGGTGCAGGTTTCCACGGAAGGCGTGGAGCAGCTGGAAACCTATTTCGGAAAATATCTTCCACAGTTGTTTTACAGCCTGATCGCACCAGTGACACTGTTTGTGATTCTTTGTCGGGTGAGCATGAAGGCCAGCGTGGTGCTTCTGATCTGTGTGCCGTTGATCCCGATCTCCATTGTGGTGGTACAGAAGATCGCGAAGAAGCT
>CALIRN010000040.1 GCA_938042265.1 uncultured Eubacteriaceae bacterium | reverse complement strand
CAAGTTTGGAAGGGATAAACGCTGAAGGCATCTAAGCGTGAAGCCCCCCTCAAGACAAGATTTCCCATTCGAAAGAAGTAAGATTCCTTGAAGACGACGAGGTAGATAGGTTGGAGGTGTAAGCGCAGTAATGTGTTAAGCTGACCAATACTAATAAATCGAGGGCTTAACCAAGAGGAAGGAACGCCAGGAGGATAACGGTTTAGAAGCCTGTATCCGCGTGTTTGTTATTTTTTAAGGTAAAATTGAATAATTTGTTTTAAAGCTATACTTGACATTCATTATATGAGTGTGTTAAAATAAATTTTGTCACTAAGGCAGGTCTTAGCGGACAATAATCCTCGATAGCTCAGCGGTAGAGCATCCGGCTGTTAACCGGAGGGTCGTAGGTTCGAATCCTACTCGGGGAGCTTTTATTTTAAGGCCCGTTGGTCAAGCGGTTAAGACGTGGCCCTCTCACGGCTAAAACGGGGGTTCGATTCCCCCACGGGTCATCGCTTCTTAATTAAATAAGTTAAGGAGCATTTTTATTATATGCCAGCATATAATATTGTATGGCGACATAGCCAAGTGGCTAAGGCACGGGACTGCAACTCCCTGATCCCCAGTTCAAATCTGGGTGTCGCCTTGAAAATGGACTTCTCGTTGGAGAGGTCCTTTTTTATGCTGTAATAAACACATACGTGTTAGAGAGTTTTAGCCTTACAGCTAATTCTACGCAAAAGCTTGCTTTAGCATTATATTACTCAAAGCAAAGGACGTCAAAGCCCAAATGTTGTATAATGTACTATGAAAACAAGGGTTTGGGTTTTGATTTACTTGAAATAATAGGGTATATATAATAAAGTAAACTGTTTTGGAGTGTGTTTATGATAAGAGATGCTGTAAAAGAAGATATTGACGGACTTATGAACTTTATATGCAGCTGTATAATAATTCGTTTCCTGAAAATAAGGTTTTTAATTGCGGGCGGAACGGGTTTAGAATGTCTCTGAATTTTGGAGGGTTATGATAATGATTTTGGAAACGGAAAGATTGATTTTAAGACCATGGCAGGAAAGTGATGCTGAGGATTTATATGAATTTGCACGCAATCCGCAGGTGGGACCTGCTGCAGGCTGGCCTGTTCATACAAGCGTTGAAAACAGCAGGGAAATTATCCGTAACGTTTTATCCGCAGAGGGTACCTTTGCCGTTGTGCCTAAAAGCGAAGGCAGAGCTGTGGGAAGTGTTGGTTTAATGATTGGAGAGGCGAGCGACCTTGACATTGCTGATAATGAGGGAGAAATAGGATATTGGATAGGTGTATCGTATTGGGGACAGGGGCTGATACCTGAGGCTGTCCGCAGGCTAATGAGATATGCTTTTGATGAACTGAGGCTTGAAAGACTGTGGTGCGGTTATTTTGACGGAAATAACAGGTCAAAACGCGTGCAGGAAAAATGTGGTTTTATATATCATCACACCAATAAGGATATTTATTGGGAGCTTATGAGATATATTCGTACCGAGCATATAAGCTGTATTACAAAAGAGGAATGGAATAAGATAGTAAAGATTAATTAATATACGTAAAAATGGAAAGGGTGAGCTTTTTATGAATAATTTTAATTACTTTACTCCTACTAAGATTATTTTTGGAAAGGGTACTGAAAATATGGTGGGCAGTCTGGTTAAGACGCAGAGCTGTAGAAAAGTACTTATACATTACGGCATGGGCAGTGTTAGGCGTTCAGGTTTGCTTGACAGGGTTAAGTCAGCCTTAGAGGCGGAGAATATTGATTATACAGAGCTTGGCGGAGCAGTGCCTAATCCAAGGCTGTCCTTGGTATACAAAGGTATAGAGCTTGCCAAAAAAGAAGGCGTTGATTTTATTCTTGCGGTAGGCGGAGGCAGTGCCATAGATTCGGCAAAGGCTATAGGCTACGGTGTGTCAAACGAGGGTGATGTTTGGGATTTTTATGACAGAAGGCGCAAGCCGCAGGCTTGTCTGCCTATTGGTGTTGTACTGACTATTGCCGCAGCAGGCAGTGAAATGAGTGATTCATCCGTTATTACAAAGGAGGAGGGCGGTATTAAGCGTGGCTGCAACAGTGATTTGTGCCGTCCTGTTTTTGCTGTTATGAATCCTGAGCTTACAATGACCTTGCCTGAATATCAGACCGCCTGCGGCTGTACCGATATTCTTATGCATACAATGGAGAGGTATTTTACCTCAAACGGAAATATGGAGATTACTGACAGCATTGCAGAGGGACTTATGCGTACTGTAATCAAAAATGCTAAAATCCTTGTAAAGGAGCCAAACAATTATGAGGCAAGAGCCGAGGTTATGTGGGCGGGAAGTCTTTCACACAACGGATTGACCGGCTGCGGAAACGGCGGTGGTGATTTTGCATCCCACGGTCTGGAGCATGAAATAGGCGGTATGTTTGACGTGGCACACGGTGCAGGCTTAGCGGCAATATGGGGAAGCTGGGCAAGATATGTTTATATGAACTGCCTGCCTCGTTTTTATCGCTTTGCGATAAATGTGATGGGTATTGCAGACAGCGGCTCCATGGCGGAAACGGCGCTCAAGGGAATTGAAAAAATGGAGGAGTTTTATCGTGAAATAAATATGCCTACCTCTATGTTGGAATTGGGTATTCACCCTACAGAGGAGCAGCTTAAGGAGCTTGCACACAAGTGCAGTATTGCCGCAGGTGGCAGTAAAGGCTCAGCAAAGGTACTCCATGAGAAAGATATGCTAGCTATTTACAAAATGGCACTTTAATCCGAAGATTGTGTTATAAACTTAATATACGATTTTTTGAGGATACTCTTATTAAAAAGATAAATAAGATTTTTATAAATTTCTGATTATAAAAACGGCTCATTAATTTAGTAGGTTAAGAGACTGTTTTATTTGTTAAAATCTCTTTTATCGGTTCTTTTCATAATATAGTCCATGCTGGTGTTATAAAAGTCGGCAAGCTGCATAAGTATTTCGGTGGGCGGTATTCGCTCACCGTTTTCGTATTTGGATATAAGCGCCTGATCAATGCCTGTCTGCATTTGCAGTGCTATTTGTGTGAGTTTTTTCTCTTTTCGTAAAAGTTTTAAATTGTTATCCAATGTGTCCACCTCTATGACAGTATGTCATAATTTATTATTGATAAATATGACATATTGTAATATAATTAAACTGGAGGAAATTTTGCAGAGCTTACAGCAATGACACAAAGTGATACGGATTTTGCCTATGCTGTCCCCGGCGGTTATATCTATTTTAATGAGAGTAACGGAACAATTACTGATGCCGATACATCTGTTACAACAGCAATAGAAACATGGCTAATTGAACATGAACAGTCGAGCTTTTGGAGATAATTTTAAATGAAACTATATGAAAAAAAGCAGATAGATTGGGAAAATATTTTATTTAGCAACAGGACACTGTTTTGGTTGCTTCTGCCGATAATCATAGAGCAGTTTTTAAATTCCCTTATGGGAATGGTGGATACGATAATGGTTTCGACTGTTGGAAACGAGGCAATATCGGCAGTGTCCCTTGTGGACGCAATAAATAACCTTGTCATACAAGTATTTTTGGCAATGGCATCCGGCGCAGCAATCATCTGCTCACAGTATATTGGTAGCGGAAACAAAAAACAAAGCAACAGAGCGGCGGAACAGGTTGTGCTTACAGTGTTTGTAATTTCGCTCTCGATAACAGTGGTTTGCATTTTAGGCGGAGAGAGGCTCTTACGGCTGGTATTTGGAACGGTTGATGACACTGTAATGGAAAATTCGTTGGTTTATTTTATGATAACGGTTATCTCCTACCCATTCTTAGCATTGTTCAGTGCAGGAGCTGCGTTTTACAGGGCATCGGGAAATTCAAAATTCCCGACAAAAGTATCTGTTTTTTCAAATGTCATAAATGTTATGGGAAATGCATTATTTATCTACGGTTTTAAATGGGGCGTGGCAGGAGCTGCCCTTGCAACGCTTTTGTCAAGGGTTTTTTGCACAGTCGTGATTTTCTACTGCCTAAGAAAGCCAAGGCAGATAATTGTAGTAAAGAACTATTTGAAAATCTACCCCGATATGCCGCTTATATTAGCGATAATGGCAATAGGTGTTCCGTCGGGAATTGAGAACGGAATGTTTCAGTTTGGAAAGCTCGCTGTTCAGTCTACAGTTTCGACAATGGGGACAATAGCAATGTCAGCGCAGGCAATGACAAACATTTTTGAGAATGTAAATGGTATTTTCGGCAATAGTGTTGGAATCGGGCTTATGACGGTGGTTGGTCAGCTTATTGGCGCAAACAGGAAAGAAGAGGCAAAATATTATATCGTAAAGCTAATGTGCATAGCGGGAATTGGAACATTAGTATCATGTCTTTTGGTACTTGCAATTACAAAGCCTGTAACATTACTTGCAGGCATGGAGGTTGAGGCAGCGCAAATGTGTTTTGAGTTGGTTGTTGCAATGACGGTTGTAAAACCATTAGTATGGGTAGGTGCATTTGGGCTTCCATATGGACTTCGGGCAGCAGGCGACGTGAAATTTTCCATGATCGCTTCTGTCTGTATCATGTGGGGTTGTCGTGTAGCACTTGGCATTTTCCTCGTAAGGGTATTTCACTTCGGACTTATGGGGGTGTGGATTGGAATGTTCGCTGATTGGATTGTCAGAGCGGCCATATTTACGACACGATTTGTTAACGGGAAATGGCTTCAGTACAAATTGTTTTAAAATTATACAGCGAAAACTTTAAGGAGTAAAATGTTTACAATTAAGGAATATAATATACAATATAATAATTGTTTACTTCATTTTTTAGAAAAATGTCTGCCACAATCGGGCAGGAGTTTAGAACTGAACGGACGCCATAAAATGTATAATAGTATTGAAGAGTTTTTTGAAAATTTTTGGTGTTTGTTCGATGGGAAAGATATAATTGGTACGGTTGCACTGAAAAAACTAAATGATGAATATTGCGAACTGAAATCATTATATCTTTTGGAACAGTATCATAAAAAAGGATTAGGGTATCAACTACTTAAAACTGCCATATTAAAAGCACGACAAGACGGTTACAAAGAGATGTATCTTGATACATTATCATCAAGTATAAAGGCTGTTTCTCTATATGAAAAAATGGGATTTGTAAGGATTGAAAGATATAATACCAATTATATAGCCGATATATTCATGGTATTAGAACTTGACCATT
>CALIRN010000039.1 GCA_938042265.1 uncultured Eubacteriaceae bacterium | reverse complement strand
CCGCAACGGCAGTTATCCCATTCCATTCACCGACATCACACTGCCCTAATGAATTGTCACCTGCGGCAATTACCCTGCCTATGGAATTAATTGCCACACTGTGCCTGTCACCAACGGCAATTATTCCGTCACCACTGCCGATAAACTCGTTTATCCTATCTGCGCTGTCCTTATAGGCTCTTATTTCATTAAGCTGCGAAATTGCAAGTCCGCTTTTTCCCTGAAGCATCAGGTCCTCTGCCTTGCGATATTTGCACTCCTTTATCATATCAGTTGAATTTTTATAATCCTCAAGCTTTTCAAATGCCTCCATTGCCGTATCATACTGCTTTTTATCCATAAGCTCTGAAGCCCTATTGTATTCCCTTAAGGGCTTTAAAATATTAATACTTACAAGAGAAAGTGAGAATATTACCGCCAGTGCAAAAACAAAAATGACAGTTGTAAGTCTGCCGCTTTTTCTGCTTTCCACATTTTCTCTTACACTCTGTTCAGCCTTATCGGCAATCTCAGCTTTTATTTTTTCATTTTCGCTTATAATACGCTCCATATTTTCCAGCTCTTCCAAAGACTGTCTTTTTATTTCCTCCAGTCTTTCGTCAAGCTTCTGATTTTCTTCCTCCACCTTCACTCCCCCTTGCTTTACTGAAAAAGCTCCCAATATTCTTCTTCTCTGTTGTTTTCAACAGCCTCCAGATACTCGTCCGCTATATCAAATATTGCGCTTTCATCCTCTATACAGTAGTAATTTATACCGTTTTTTTCAACTATATTCTTCTTTTTGATATTTTTGTTGTTAAGCCACAGATTAAAGCCTTTCTCCCATTGGTCAGCCTTCGCCACGCCAAGCTGCTCATAGCAGAGGATTTCCTCCTTAACCTCAAATACAAGCTCCTTAACACTCATCTTTATCATTTATCACTACCTCCGAGATATTCTATTCCAAAATGCTCATAGCCCGCCTGCGTTACCACACGGCCCGTAGGAGTACGCTTTATAAAGCCCAGTTGTATAAGATAAGGCTCATAAACGTCCTCAATGGTATCAGACTCCTCACCTATTGAAACAGCAAGGGTATTTAACCCTACGGGTCCTCCGCCAAATTTTTCAATCATGGCAAGCAGCATATTCCTGTCTGTCATATCAAGCCCCAGAGAATCAATTTCCAGAATATCAAGACTTTCCTTTGCAACCTGACCTGTAATTATTCCGCTGTGCCTTACCTGTGCAAAGTCTCTTACCCTTTTTAGCAGACGATTTGCAATACGGGGCGTACCTCTTGAACGTGAGGCAAGCTCTCCCGCACCCTCATCATCAATCGGTATGGAAAGTACATCTGCGGAACGAAGTATAATTTTCTTCAAATCCTGCGCCTCATACAGCTCCAGCTTGCTTATTACGCCAAATCTGTCTCTGAGAGGAGCGGATAAAAGTCCGCTCCTTGTAGTAGCCCCAACAAGAGTAAACTTTGGCAGGCTTATTCTCAAACTTTTTGCTCCCGGTCCCTTTCCTATAAAAATGTCAAGCACATAGTCCTCCATTGCGGAATACAGGACCTCCTCCACTAGCTTGCCAAGCCTGTGAATCTCATCTATAAATAATATGTCACCTTCATTAAGATTATTTAATACCGTTGCCATGTCCTTTGGACTTTCTATGGCAGGTCCTGATGTAAACTTAATGCCTGCGCCCATTTCATTCGCAATTATATTTGAAAGAGTGGTTTTTCCCAGCCCCGGAGGTCCATACAAAAGTACGTGGTCAAGAGGCTCTCCCCTTTTTTTTGCCGCCTGTATGTATACCTTAAGATTTTCCTTTACCTTACTTTGTCCTATATAAGAATCAAAGCTTTGGGGTCTGAGCTTTGGCTCATTTTCCTTATCCTCATTAAGAGTGCCTGTTGTAATTATTCTATCTGCCATTTTTTCACCTGCCTAATACTCGCAGTGCAAGACTTACTGCCTTCTCCGCCGTCATAGAGTCCATATATACCGCACCTACAGCCTTTACTGCATCGGCTTTTGCAAAGCCTAATACAACAAGCGCTTCTATTGCCTCTTCCTTTTCGCCCGATTCAGCAGTTACGGCAGATACCTCTAAGCCGTCAATATCCGCAGCCCGTGCGGGGTCAAGCTTATCCTTAAGCTCCAGCACAAGCCGCTGTGCAGTTTTTTTACCTATACCGGGAGCAGAGCTTAAGGTTTTTATATCATCAGTAAGCACAGCCATAACAAACTGTGAGGGACTTACTGCACCAAGTATACCCAACGCTCCCTTAGGGCCGATACCGCTTACTCCTATAATGGAATTGAACAGCTCCAATTCCTCCATGGAAGAAAAACCATAAAGAGAAATTCCGCTTTCACTTACACTCATATAGGTATAAATGCAGACATTTTCACCTATTGAGGGCAGAAGTCCTATAGTCTTTGGAGATACGGATATACTGTAGCCTATACCGCCGTTATCAACTATTATATACTCCTGCATAATATATTTCAACACTCCGCTTATATAGCTTATCACAAAAATCTCTCCTCTAAATCCTTCATCATTGCATTAAGCTCGATAAGCGCCTGTCCCGTCAGCTCATCATCACGCTTATCAAGAGCATTTTCAAACTTGCGTACAGCCATTTCAAGCATAACCCTTGCATCGCCTGTAAGTTCCTCATAAAGCCTGTCCGCCTTTGCAAGCACAAGTCTGTTTGCCTCCTGCTCCCTTGGCGGTATTTTCAGATAGCTCAGCTCCTCCATGCGCTTTGCTATCTCCTCATCAGTCATATCAAGCTCCTGTCCCTTAATTATGCGCTTAATCTTTTCACCTGTAGATACTATTTTAACCTCAACCTCCAATATTGAGTTTATATCGTAGGTATAAGTAATATCCACAGCCTCCTCGCCTGCTTTGTTTTTAGGTATTTTCACATCAAACTCAGCAAGCAGAACATTGTTCCTTGCAAAACGGCTTTCACCCTGTAATACATTTATGCTTATACGTTTCTGATTATCCCTTATTGTATAAAGTCTTTCCGTACGGCTTGCAGGGATAACGGTATTGCGCTCAATAATAGGGCAGTAATGTCCCGGCTCAAAAAAACCATCCTCCTTTTCAACGGAAACCTCAGTACCCAGAGTAAATGGACAAACATCCGTCAGCACAATTTCTTTTATAGCCTCGTTACGTTCCTTAATTGCACTTTGAACTGCCGCACCCAAGGCAACCGCCTCATCGGGATTTACCTCGTTACGTGGAAACTGCTCAAAAAGCCTCGTCATAAACCTTTGTATTATAGGCAGTCTTGTTGCACCGCCCACAGGGATAACCATATCAATATCCTTAAGCCTGATTTTTGCATCGCTTAAGCTTTTTCTTACAGGCTTTTTAATTCTGTCAAGCAGCTCCTGACAGTTGTCCTCATAATCCGACTCGGAAATAGTACTTGTATATTCCTTATCATTGATTTTACAGATTATTTTGTGCTCATCATTCTCGGAAAAGCTCAGCTTACATTTTTCAGCCTCTCTCCTGAGCCTTGCCAAATCCTTGTCAGTAAGAACCTCCTCATTTATATTGTGCTCCTTAATGAACATATCCATAAGCACTCCCGTAAAATCCTCGCCACCAAGATAGTTATCACCTGCAACGGCTCTTACCTCTATTATATTCCTATAAAGCTCCAGCACTGAAATATCAAAGGTACCGCCGCCAAGATCAAAAATCAAAAATTTGGTATTATCCTTTTTATGGTAGATACCATAGGAAACAGCCGCCGCAGTAGGCTCACTTATAATACGCTCAACCTTAAGACCTGCCAGCTCACCTGCCCTTTTCGTGGCACGGCGCCTTGCATCGTTAAAGTAGGCAGGCACACTTATAACCGCCTCGGTTACCTCCTGGCCAATAAATTCCTCAGCATCCTCTTTAAGATACCTTAATATAAAGGAGGACAATTCTTCAGCACTGAATTCCTTACCCGAAAGTATAAACTTTTTATTGCTCCCCATGCTCCTTTTAAACACGGAAGCTGCAGTATACGGGTATTTCTGCATACGCTCCCATGCGGTATCACCTACAAGCACATCACCGTTATCATCAATGGCAACAACGGACCTTGTAAGGTGCTTTCCCAAACGGTTAGGTATAATCTCTGCCTTACCGTCCCTAAAAATTGCCGCAAGTGAATTAGTCGTACCCAAATCTATTCCAATTATCATTTTATCACATCTTTTCCTTTAATCTTTCAATAAGCTTATTTATAAGGTGCGGATCAAAGTTCTCCTTAAGTACACGCTCAAAGCATTCCATAGCCTCATCATATTTGCCCTGCTCCTGAAGCATAAGCGCCTTGCCAAGCATTGCCTCAACACATATATTATAGCCGCAGGTGATACAGTTTGGCCCCTCCTGCATATCCTTAAATAATTTGAAGGCACTCGTCCTGTCCCCCTCAAAATATGCGTTAAGGGCAAAACGATAAAGTTCCATCTTCTTATAGCGTTTATCCTTATAGGCTGCTGCTATGTCAAAATACGGTTTGTTGCCCAGCATTTTATAAAACTTTATTTTAGCAAAATCACCCAATATAAACGAATATTCGTTACGCATTCGCCATGCACGATTGTGTTCATAACGGTTATTTTGCGTTTTTGCAAGCTCTATAGCCTTATTGATAAACTTATATGTAAGCTTTTTATCGCCTACATAATAGCAGTAATACTCCGCCATATTTACATAAGCCTCCGGCAGCTTGGGATATTCATTAACAGTTTGCGTAAGCAGATTAAAGGCTTCATTTTTCTTATCTTTCATAAGCAGCATAAGCTCAATAAGATCCATATCAACAGAGGCGCGTTGATTTTGACTAAGCTCATATTCATTTCTGTAATGCATAAAAGCATCATAAGCCTTATCATACTCATGCATTTTTTTATAAATATTTCCCAGTGTTATCCATACAAATTTTTCTTTAGGATAGTCCCGCGTCATTTCAAGCAGTATTTCCACTGCTCTATCATATTCCATAGCACCGTCACAGCCAAGGGCATAATCCTTTGGCGGATAATAATTACCGTTGCCCTTTGCAAGCCTGTAGCCCTCCTCATAATACTTAAGGGCGCTATCATGCTTTCCTTGAATTCTCAGGGCATCACCAAGCCATTCAAACGCAAGTATATATTCATCATCCAATTCAACAGACTTCATAAAATCAGCCTCTGCCTCTGACGCAAACCCTGCATTCATATAGAGTATACCTCTTTCAAGGTACTGCTTTGCATAAGGATAAAGCTCTACTGTTTTATTTGCATACTCCATAGCATTCTTAAAAGAAGTATCGTCAAATTTATCAAGATAATTCCTCTGATACATCTCTCTCAGCCTTGAATTTGTATCCTTATAGCCCTCATCAAGCTTAAGCACCTGTTTATAAAGACTTATTGCCTTTGTGCGGTTATTATCCTCCAAAAGCTTGGCCTGCTCATAATAAACAAACGGATTTTTGCCGAATTTGTGCTTAATATCCGTTATGCACTTATTAAGGGCAGCCGTATTGTCACTTTTTTTGTAAATATCTAGCTTAATTCTATAGCGTTCAACATTATCCGGCTGCAAGGCAATAGCCTTGTCAACCGCCTCTATTGCCTCGTCCCACTGTTCCAAATCCATATATCCGAAGCAGATTTCCTCAAAAAGGTCAATACTTCTTTTACGGTTAAAATCTATACGTTCATTTTCTTTCTTTTCAGCTATTGGCAAAAGTATATCCATTGCCTTTTGCGTATCGGAATTACTGTTTGCCGTATACCTTAAGGCACTTGCCCTTACATAGTCAAGGTAATCACTTTTGACATTATTATCATCAGCACGCTTTATTATATCAAAGGCATTGTCATACCTGTCATATATAACAAATACGTGCGCCGCAAGAGCGTAGGGCAAACCATATTCCAGATTTGGCACCATTTCCATTACATTATGATAGTCATCAAGAACTGCACCTGCATTTTTAAGCTCAAAATTACACTCCTGCCTTATTATATATGCAGGGAAACAGCCGCTGTCCTTTTCAATTATATCATTGCACAGATTTATGGCATCATCAAGATGTCTAAGATCCTTGAGTATTGAAACCCTTTCAAGCCAAAGCTGCAAAAGCACCTGCTTTTCCTCACATACCGTTGTTTCCGCTGATTTTTCAAGAGCCTTTAAGCGCAACGCCTCATCGTTATTATTATCTGCCATAATTCTTAAGCAGCGTGCAGCAAAAAATGCAGAAAGCACAATACGTCTTTTTCTGTCGTTTTCGTCCTTTTCATTGTCCGTAACCTGATTATCAAGCGCCTTACGCCATTTGGTTATACATTCATCAGCCTCGGTATATCTTTCGGCATTTAAAAGGGCACGGCTACGGAGGTTATAGTACATTGCAAAATCCTTTTCTTCCTCAGGCTTAAAGCTGTCCATAAGCTCCATAAGCTCCTCATTCTGCTCATTCTGATAATAGCACCAGCCAAGCTCCAACTTATCCTCTGCGGTATCTGCTGCCTTAAGCTTATCTATAAGCTTTTTATTTACTGCCTGAAGCTTGTCAAATACTGTAGGATTATTTGTATCACCATATATATCCTCATACAGCTTTTTAGCCTCCGAATATTTACACTCCTGATCAAGTGCATCTGCCCTTATAATTCTTACCTGTATATTACCTGGAAATTTTTCCTCTACAATGTCACAAATTTCCATAGCTCTTTGTACATTACCCAGCTTCATATAAGCTGCAGCGCAGGAAGCGGAAATATAACCGTCCACGCCGATAACAGGTGAAATTTCATCAAGAATTTTCAGGGATTGCTCCGTCTTTCCGTCATTTGCATACAAAAGGGCTATATCTGACATAAAATACGGCATTTTGACAGGCATGGTTTCATATTTTCTTACAAGCTCATACTTCTTATCGTCGTTATTCTCGGTGCAGGCAGTTCTGTATTCAAACCACATATTGCAGGCAGTATCGGCATCCTGACCGTTTTCGGCTTTAATAAGCTCAACCCTTATGCCATTGCCACCTCTTAACACAAAGTCCATAAATCCTCTTGGAAAGCCTTCACAAAGCTCCTCATAGTCCTCTTTAATCTTAAAGACCTCATAAAGCATATCAAAGACAAACTGAGGCAGATATGTATTGTCCATAATAAATCTGAGAAGCGCATTCCTTGCATCCTCGTATGTGCCCGCATCTGTACACACCTCGTCCTCAAAAAGCTCCTCCCATGTCCACTTATCAAGCCTTGCCTCAAAGCTGTCATAGGTTTCCTTTACGGATTTTATCCATAAGCCTACAGGGGAATTATCCTCTGTCTGCTCCGCAAGACGCATAGCCTCCTCATAAGCCTCTCTCAAAAGTTTAAAGCCTTCGGGATTATCCTCTGGGTTTGTAACGGACAGCTTTTTCATATAAGCTGTCCTTATAAGCTCCTTATCCTTTGTTTCCTGAATTTGCAGTACCGAAAATATTTCTCCCCTATTCATATTATCCTCCTAACACAAAATTTTTCCTATTATCGCCACAAAATTATCCTCTGCTCTTATGTCGGTAAATTCCGCACCGTACTTTCTGCAAATATTGGATATTTTTCCCTTATGAGTTTTAAGGGCGTTTTTATAGGCATTAATTATATCATCATTAATTTCCAAATTGATTTTTTCATCCGTTTCCGAATCATTCAAGGTTAATTCACCCGTAACAGAGGGCGAATTTTCCTCTGCGCAGGTAAGCATAATCAACGACAGCTCCTGTTTTTTATATATAAGGTACTTAACAGCATTCTCCAACTCCTCAGATGGGAACATAAAATCCGAAATAAGCATAAGCCTGCCCTTTTGGTTAAGATGCATATTTTTTACCGCCGTTACAATATCAAAGCTGTCCTTATATGCGGCATTGTCAATAAACCTAAGCAGTTTGCTTAATTCAGCCTTTGATGTAACGGAAAGCATATCCCCACCCATATAAAGCTTTACCCTGTCACCTCCGCCTATTGCCGCATAGCAAAGAGCTGCCGCTAGCAAACCGCTGACATAGCCTTTCTCTTTAAAGTCCATTGATGCGGAGCAGTCTGCCATTATACTGACCTCTGTCTGCTTTTCCTCCATATACAGCTTAACAAAAAGCCTGCCAAGCCTTGCATAGCTGTTCCAGTCCACATAACGCAAACTATCACCGTACGTATAGCTTCTGAAATCGGAAAACTCATTGGAGCTGCCCTTCTCACTTGAACGTCTTACACCTCCACTGACACCACTCACCTGCTTTGTAAACCTTAACCTAAGCCTGTCCAGCCTTTCCGTCAGCTCCCTGTTAAATCCCTCGGAAACTCTCATTTTTTAATTTCCTCCAGAATTTTTACAATAACACCATCGCTGTCTATTCCGTCACTTACCGCATCAAAATTCAATATCAGTCTGTGCCTTAATACAGGCATTGCCATTTTGTTTATATCGTCATAAGCCACATTATAACGGCCCTCAAGGAGAGCATTAATCCTTGCAGCGGTTATTATTGCCTGTGCTCCTCTGGGACCCACACCGCATGCAACATACTTCTTTGCCGCTTCTGCCCCCTCCTGAAGCTCAGGATGGGTTTTTACTATTAAATTCATTGCATAATCAGCTACCGCATCGGCAACGGGCACCTTTTCGGCAAGGCTTTTCATTTCCAGAATGCGCTGACCGTTTATAACAGCAATAGGCCCGGACATATCCCCAGTTGTTGTAAGGTTTACAATCTGCTTAAGCTCTGCCACGCTTGGAAAGCCCACCTTAAGCTTAAACATAAAGCGGTCAAGCTGAGCCTCAGGCAAGGGGTAAGTACCTTCTGTTTCAATAGGATTTTGAGTTGCAAGCACAAAAAATGGACTTGGCATCTTATACGTATTTCTGCCGGCAGTAATATGCTTTTCCTGCATGGCTTCAAGGAGGGCACTCTGTGTTTTGGGCGTAGCCCTGTTAATCTCATCTGCAAGGAGTATATTGGTGAACACAGGTCCCTTCTGAAATTCGAAATGACCTCTGCCCTCATCCTCCTTAAGAAAAATATCCGTACCCGTTATGTCCGTAGGCATAAGGTCAGGTGTAAACTGTATTCTTGAAAACTGCATATCCATAACCCTGCCAAGGGTTTTTACAAGCTGAGTTTTACCAAGCCCCGGCAAGCCCTCAAGCAGCACGTTGCCTCCTGCTATTATGCCTATAAGCACCATTCTTACAAGCTCCTTCTGCCCTATTATTGCCTTAGCGGTTTCAGCCTCAACAGCATTAAAGTCACTTAAAAAGCTTTTAACTGCCTCATTACTTTCATTCATTCATCAGCACCTCCCTAATCCACTGTTTATCATAAATAACGGCATTAATCTGTCCTCCAATTAAAATATCATAGGACAGCAGATTAAGCCACAGAGCAAACACGAATATTGCTCCGATACTGCCATATACGGTAGAGTATCTTGAAAAATTGTTTATATAAATATTAAATACTTTTGAAAGCAACAGCCAGCCGCCCATTGTAAACAAAGTACCCGGCATAAGCTGTCTTATCCTCGGTCTTTCAACAAGTGCCAACATATACATAAGTATAATCATCACAAATATAAGTGCCGCCATAAGCAGATAGCTCCTTAAATTCACCACAACCACAGGCATCTCCAATGACATTCCAAAAACCAATTCATTTATCTTATCACTGAAAATACATACATAAAGGGATAAAATAATAAGCGCAGTAAAAATAATAACCAGTAAAAGGCTAATAAATCTCTGAGCAAAGTAGCCCCGCCTTTCGCTTGCTCCATAGGCTCGGTTAAGCCCCTTCATAAGAGTATACAAGCCCGAGGAGGCACTGAACAGACTGACCAAAAGCGATGAGGAAAGCAGGCTGACACGCCTTGTATCCACCACCTCTGAGATAAATACCGAAATTATATCCTTTACCATACTCGGCACTTCATTTCCAAAGGCAGGTACAAAGCTCCTTATATCAAGGTTTAAAAACGCTATACAGGACATAAGAAATATTATAAATGGAAATACGGAAAGTATCAGCTTAAAGCTTAAAGCATTTGCCATATCCACAAGCTCGTTATGCTTCATTCTTGTATATACCTCATGTATAAAGATAATCACCCTTATAAAAAAAGACCTTATCAAACCGCTTCACTTCCTTGCCATAAAAATAATTATACCAAAATTATTATATAATATAAACCATAAATTTATTAATCAGACATCTCGTCTTTTAACAGACCCGTACCATGTATGCCTTACTCCTAAAGTATAAACACTCATTACTATAATAAAACATATTTGCCGTATTGGCAACCAAAATTTTATATACAAAAAGGGGCGCCATAAAAGACGCACCCAATTAATAAATATTAGCCTTAAAGCTGTATTCTATATCCTTTATGCCGGAACTAAGCTCCATTGCAAGCCTTTTATCCTTTTCAAGCTGAGTCTTAAGTTCCCGTACAGACGAAAAGCCCCTTTCCTCTCTCAGCCACTTATAAAAGCAAATCATAACGTCAGCACCATAAATTACCTCATCAAAATCAAAAATATGTGTTTCAACACGTCGTTCATGACCGTCAAAGGTAGGACACACACCTACATTTGTCATACTTGTATAAAGCTTACCGTCAAATGCCACTCTGGTAAGATAAACTCCGTTTGGAGGTAAAAGCTTTTCCTTAGATGTAATTACGTTAATAGTGGGAAAATCCATTGACCTTCCTCTCTTTTCTCCGTCTGCAACTCTGCCTGTTACAAAATAGGGCTTATTAAGCAGCTTTATAACTTCTGACATATTAGCATTTCTTATAAGCCCTCTTACCCTGCTGCTGCTTACACGCTCTCCTCCAACCTCAATGGGCGGAATTGCAATAACAAGTATCCCCTTCTCTTTACCGAACTCCTTAAGAGTACGGTAATTTCCTGCCTTATCCTTGCCGAAAAAGTAGTTTTCACCAACCACAAGAACTCTGCAGTTTGTCTTTTCCACAAGCATATCAAAAAATTCCCTTGGTGAAAGAGTTGCAAAGTCCAACGTAAAAGGATACTGCACCAGTACATCTACCCCCATGTTATTAAGTACAAACTTTTTCTCCCTTGTATCCAGCATTGTACTGAAATTATCCTTTGTTTTAAATACAGTAACAGGATGCGGATAAAAAGAAAATACAACACTTTTTAAATTATCCCTTTTTGCATACTCCTTAACTGTGCTTATAAGCTTTTGATGTCCAAGATGGATACCGTCAAAATTGCCTAAGGTCACAGCAGTAGGCTCTTTAATTTTAAAATCGGTAGTTTCGTAAACAATCATCTTATTTCACCTTAACATGGTTACAGGTCTGATACAATCACCTGTAGCCTGATATACCCCCACTATTTCATTAGTTTCATCAAATACAACAACCTTTTCCCCCTGGGCAGGCATTGGTTCACAGTAATTTAAGCTTATTTTATTACCATTGTCAAGATACTTTTTGGCAGCTGAGGAAACATTAATACGTTTATAACCGTCAAGTGCCTCCTGGGGCAGCAACAGTACTTCATTAAGCCTGCCCTCACTTACAAGTTTTTTAAATTGCTCCAATTTAAAGCTGTTTTCAAGGGTAAATCTGCCGCTTGCACATCGTACAAGCGCGGACATATGACCGCCGCAACCCAGTTTTTCTCCAATATCCTTGCAGAGTGTGCGTATGTATGTACCCTTGGAGCAGGTAACAAGCATTTCAACCCTATTACCCTCCAAAAGCTTTATATCTTCTATATTATATATATGAATAAGTCTTTTTTTTCTTTCAACCTCAATCCCCTCACGGGCAAGCTCATAAAGCCTTTTACCTCTTACCTTTACGGCAGAATACATAGGCGGCTTCTGATAATATTCACCCACAAAGCTCTCTGCTGCCTTTTTTATATCCTCAAGGGTAACATTTACCTCTTTCTGCTCTATTATCTCGCCGGTATGGTCCTCTGTAGCAGTTGTAATACCCAGTGTCATTTCCGCCTTATACTGCTTGACAGAAGCAGCAACATAGTCCGCAAGCTTAGTTGCTTTACCTATACACACAGGCAAAACTCCCTCCGCCTCAGGGTCAAGAGTACCCGTATGCCCTGTTTTAACCCTGTCCAAAGTCTTTCTGACTATATTTACCACATCGTGAGAGGTATAGCCCTTTTCTTTATAAATATTAATAATACCGGAAATATTATTATTGCTGTTTTTCATTGGTTATTTCTTCCTTAATTTTGTCAATAAGGGCACAAATGGTTTCATTAAGCGGCTTATTGCAGGAAGCTCCTGCCGCCAGAATATGTCCGCCACCGCCGAAAAAGGCCGCTACCTTATTTACATTGTACTTTTTAGAGCGAAGACTTATTTTTACCCTGTCCTCCTCTCTCTCCGTAAGAAGAGCTGCAACATTAATGCCCCGTATGTTAAGCAGATATTCAGCCACACCGTCAGTATCTCCGTTTTTAGCGCCGCAAAGGTCAAGCTCCGCCTTGGTAACAGCGGAATAGGCAATACCGTAGTCCTCATCAATTTCAGCATTTTTCAGGGCACAGCCCATAACCCTCATCTGAGAAACTGAGTGTTCA
>CALIRN010000038.1 GCA_938042265.1 uncultured Eubacteriaceae bacterium | reverse complement strand
TGAATGGACAGACCATGACGGCGTTTGTGACGGACTTTACGGAGAAGAATTTATCGACTGTCTCGGTGGTTTCGGTATTTATACATGTGGACATCGTAATCCGGAAATTCTTGATACGGTTAAAGCACAGCTTGACCATCAGGCACTTCATTCACAGGAGCTTCTCGATCCGCTCCGCGGATATCTTGCAAAAGCAGTTGCAGATATTACACCGGGCGACCTTCAGTACTGTTTCTTTACAAACGGTGGTGCTGAGGCAGTAGAGATGGCTCTTAAGCTTGCAAGGATTGCTAAGGGCGGCGGATGGTACATCTCAACCGTAGGTGCTTTCCACGGCAAGTCATTCGGTGCTATTTCAATGGGCGGCAAGAGCACATACAGAGTTCCGTATCTTCCGATGGTACAGCAGGTACAGCATGTTGAATACGGCAACGCAGAGGATACAAGAAAGGCTATCAGAAACCTTGTTGCGGTAGGCGAAAAGGTTGCTGCCGTTATTGTTGAGCCTATCCAGGGCGAGGCAGGCGTTATTGTTCCTCCGGACGGATATTTAAAGGAATTAAGAGAAATATGTGACGAGTACGGCGTTGCTCTTATCTTTGATGAAATTCAGACGGGTATGGGACGTACCGGTACTATGTGGAGATGTGAATATGAGGGTGTTACACCTGATATTATGACCTTCGGCAAGGCTTTCGGCGGTGGTATTATGCCTATTACGGGTATTATTTGCCGTCCACCTATGTGGACTGAGCAGCTTGTTGACAATCCATGGCTTTTAGGCTCGCCTACCTTTGGCGGTAATCCTCTGTGCTGTGCTGCCGCTATTGCAACAATCAAGTATATGGTGGACAATGATATTCCCGGTCAGTGCAAAAAGAAGGGTGAAATCTTAAAGGCAGGTCTTTTAAAGCTTAAGGATAAGTATCCAACGGTTATTGACGAGGTAAGAGGTACGGGACTTATGCTTGCCATGGAATTTGTAGGCTGTGAGGAGGGCTACAGCGTTGCCAAGGGTATGTTTGCGAGAGGTGTTATGACAGCAGGTACTCTTGTAAACTCAAAGTGTATCCGTTTTGAGCCTGCTGCCGTTATTACGGAGGAACAGATTGCAGCCGTAATTGAGCGTATGGATGCAGCTCTTGCAGATACGAAAAAGGAGTTTAACTTGTAATTTACGATATTGATACGGAGGTGATAATATGGTAAATAACAGTACCTCCGTAAAGGTAAAATCAATTATAATGCTTGTGGCGGCTGCCGTTATATGGGGAGGCTCATTTGTGGCTGTTAAGGACAGTCTTGACTATGTAACGCCCCTGTGGCAGCTCGCCATAAGGCTTGGAGTTGCCTCTTTGGGAGGTCTTGCGATACTGCCTCTCCAAAGAAACAATATAAGCAGAAAAGCCGTTTTTCAGGGCGTTGTGATGGGTATAATATTTGTCTGCGCCTTAATACCCCAAAATTTGGGGGCACAGGTAACTACCGCAGGCAAGTGTGCTTTTCTTACGGTAAGCTATGTCGCCTTTACTCCCGTTCTGGAGCTTGTTATTCTTAAAAGAGGGCTGACTGTTAAAAAAATTGCAACTATTGTAATATGTATGACGGGTATAGGCTTTATTACTCTTAACGAAAGACTGACATTAAGGTCAGGGGATATTTATCTTCTGCTTACGGGCTTTTTCTATGCTCTGCATATTATGTGGGTAGACCGCTGTGAAAGCGGAAAAAGCGTGCTTATTATACATCTTGCGCAGATATTTACAGCAACTGTGATTGCCGTAATTGCCGCTTTGATTTTTGAGCCTTTTGAGCCTTGTACCAAGCCTGATTTTATTATGGCGATGTTTTACTGCGGTATCCTTGAGGTGCTTGTGGGCTTTCTGCTACAGCTTAAAGGGCAGCAGGGGACAAATCCATCTCTGGCAGGCATTCTCCTTTCAATGGAATGTGTTTATGCCGCAATGTTCGGTATAATTTTTCAGAGTGATGTGCTTGCAGGCAAAATGCTGCTGGGCTGTGTGCTTGTGTTTGGGGCGGCCGTGCTTGAGGCTCTGGATTTTGGTGAAATAAAAAAGAAGTTAAAAATAAATTAAAAAAACGTGTAATATCAGCGTTTTGTTTATAAGGGCGTTTCCGCTTAAAGCGGGGGCGTTCTTTTTTAATAGCGCACTTCAACCCGGTCCCCGGCAGTTATGGAGGCGGGTGTTACGTAACAATCCACGGCAAACACTTTTACGCCTTTTTCGTCAGCCAGCTTAAGGGTTTCGGCAAACTCCCTGTGGTTTTCGTAATTAGGGGTAAAATAAAGCACGTCCTTCATTTGCACAACAAAAATCACATAGCATTTGTACCCCTCGTCAAGCGCCGCCATAAGCTCCTTAAGGTGCTTTACCGCCCTTTCGCTTGGAGCATCGGGAAAACTGACTATATTGTCATTTTCCAGGGTAACGCCTTTTACCTCCACAAATGCCCTTTGTGCTTCCGTTTCAAAATAAAAGTCAAAACGGGAGTTTTTGTATTTATGCTCTGCTTTAAGATAAGTTATTTTGCCGAAGGGCTCCTTTTGGGTAAGCCATTCCCCCACAACGGCATTGGGTGCCTGTGAGTCCATATTTACAAGGCGGCTGCCCTTTTGTACTGCAATAAGGTCGTATTTTGTTTTCCTTTGAGGGTTATTGCTTTGCTGAACATAAATTTCCGCCCTGTGGGTTAAAAGCTCTTTGCATCTGCCAGTGTTTTTTACATGGCATATCTGTTTTTGGTTATCTACAAGTATATTTGCTATAAATCTGTTGGGGCGGTCAATAAATTCCGCATTTAATATATTATTGTATTCCAAGGTACAAGCTCCTTTGCATAAAATAAGGCTGTCTGCAGGGGACAGCCTCTGAAATATCAAATATTATAATATGCGGCAATTTTTCCGCCCTCAGGCAGATTGTAATCACCGTCGGGAGCGCCAAGTACCCAACCCTTGTAAACACCGCTGCGTTGGGTAAGTGTTCTGTCAAAGTTAAGCATTACAATACCAAGATTAAGGTCTGCGTCCGTGTGGTTTGTTTCACTGTCCGACAGGGAAACAAGTATAAATTTGCCGCCCTTTATTATAAAGCGGTATGGCTGACGGTTAAGGAAAGAAGGAGCACAGCACGCAGAAATAAGCCCCTTGTATAAATCTGTATAGGTATCAAGTATGGAAGGGTTTTCAGTAATGCCCATATCCTCGGAAAGGAGAGCGTCTGTTATATAAAGCTTTGGTGCAATATAGCCGGTGCGCTGCTTTAAGGATACGTTTGATATGTTGATAATGTCAAGCCGGTTTGTCTTATCGGCTTCAGGCTTGCCATAGCCAAAGGCAATAAGCGCAGCGGGTACCATACCGTTGCCGATATTAAGCCTTTCGGCAAGCTTGCCGGGCTCATTTATTGTAACCCAGCAGGAGTCAAGCCCAAGCTCGGTAAGCTTAAGTATCATATCCTCGCCTATAAAGCCTGCGTTTTCAAGATGATTTTCTACAGGGGCGGATAGTATAAGCAGATATGCAGGCGCTTCAATAAGCAGATCCTTATAGCCTACACAGCCGTTCATCATGGGTGAGTTGTCAGGGTCAATGAGCTTAAGCTCGGTCTTTACCGAGGATATAAGCCTTTTACAGACCTTAAAATATGCCTTAATTTCGTTTAAAAGCTGTTCAGGTACATCCTTTTCCTTAAAATCTCTTGTTGATTTTCTGTCTATTGTGAGCTGATAATAATCCATAATTTGCACCTTCCCTTATAAATATAATATAAAACCTCTAATAAAATTTTAGTATATATTTGCTAAAAAGTCAATCAAATATTGCAATTAATTAATATAACTGCATAAAATAAGCATTGTAATGCAAAATTCCTTTACAGTTTTATTAAGTTTTGGGGATATGTTTGACATTGGGGATAAAACGCTTATAATAAAAACAATGAGTAAATGGGCCTTGCTTTCGGGCGGGGTTAATAAAAAATAGGAGGCCTTTATGATTAAACGAAAAAGCTTATGCCTTTTGGGAATTGTGGCGGCGCTTATGCTTTCGGCATGCGGAGATAAGGGCGGAGATAACCAGGAGTTTGTTTCACACGGTGAAAATGTTTCAAACGGTAACACCTCGCTTATTGTGGACTCCTCCGAGGGTCAGAGAGCGGAGCTGACCAGACCGCCTGAAGCAACGCGGGTTAAAATAACAATAGGCGTTGTAAAAAATGATGTAGCGGCTGTAACGCTTGCCTCTCTTGCGGAGGAAAATGAAAATGACGAGTCTTTTGAAAAATACGAGTTTGTATATGCTGATAACTACTCACAGCTCGCCTCAATGCTTAGGGACAATACTTTGGGCGTGGCACTTATGCCCCCTGCAAAGGCGCTTGATATGTATGCTGCGGATAAGTCCGTAAAGATGCTGGCAAGCCTGACAAGCAAGAGCTACAGGCTGGTGGGCGACGGTATTTCCTCATTGTCCGACCTGTCGGGTAAGACGGTTTATATGTCAAATGACGATAAAACCTCTGTTTGCCTTATGACAAAGCTTGTAAATTACGCGGGTGTAAAGGATTGCAGCTTTGAGTATGCGGCAGACAACGCCGCCCTTTATGATATGGTTAAAGGCGGACAGGTTGATTATGCCATAATGACGGAGCCTTATGTTTCCATGCTTAAGCAGGCGGGCGTTGCTACGGGCGAGTATGATTTTGCTCAGGATTGGGAAAATGCTACCGAGGGCAACTCCTACTGCGGCGGCAGTGTGGTGGCAACAAATGAGTTTATGACCAAGCATAACGCTGTTGTGGACTATATGCTTGCAGATATACAAAGAAGTGTTGAGGCTGTTAAAAGTGATGCGGAAACCTGTGCGGCGCAGGCGGCAAAGTACTCTCTTGCCGATGACGCAAAGGCAATAGGGGCGGCTTATACGTCTATGGACTGCGGTTTTTTCAAGAACAAGCATATGAGATACCTTGTAAACAATATGTTTACCGCCTTTGACAATGCGGATTCAGAGGTGCTTGGCACTGACATACCTGATGAGGGCTTTTACCTTGTTAAAGAATAATCAGTAAATTTATAACGGAGGATCCTTTAATGGAAGATAAAATAAAAACAGTCAATTCTGCTCTGGTTAATGCCATGGAGGCTATGAAGGCAGATGAAAATAATCAGACAAGAGGAGTATTTATACAGGAGCTTTTAAATGCAAAGCTTATAATCCCCTCAATAATCAAGCCGGAGCCGGTAGATGGCAAAATTGCCCAGGGCTCAAGGATAAGCTTTTTTTCGGTAAGGACAAAGGATAAGGAAAATATGCTGTTCCTCTTTACCGGTGTTGATGAGCTTAAAAAGTGGGCGCCTGCAAAGGGAAAGCATCTTATTTTGCAGAATTACAACCAGTTTAAGGATTTTGTTGTAGGTAAAAACGCAAGCTATGACGGACTTGTTATTGATCCATACGGCGCAAGCGTTACCATTAAGAGGGGGCTTATTGAAAAGATTGATTCAGCAGTTAAGCCCATGCGGGTTAAAAGCGAAAGAATAAGTGTGGAGGACAGCGGACTACAGCCTGCCCAGTACGCTTCTCCGGGGCTTTATGCCGCACTTAGCGAGGTCATGAGCAGAAATGAAACAATTAATGCCGCGTGGATGATGCAGGCTAACAGAACGGGTGAAAAGCTGCCAACAACCGTAGTTGTGGTCGATTTAAAGGGCGGTGATACCAAAAATACCTTTAATGCCCTTGCAAGGACTGCAAACGAGTTTCTTGCTCCCGGGGAAAGTATAGGCATTATGCCTGCTTATGACAGAGTGGCGGCAGGCTTTATAAAAACGGTAAAGCCCTTTTATATAAAGGGAGAGGCAGGGGTAAGCTTTAAGCAGTCTGCTGCTGATACACAGGAGGAATAATATAATCTGTTTGAAGCAAGACAGATAAAACGGGTTTTATTTGGATGCGAGTATGGTTTACCGACACGTTAGTGGAGGTATTATATAGCCCTGTGAAGTATGGGAGGTGATGAGCCTCCCTTTTAGTTTTAAGGAGATAATATGAACGGTTGGCTGATTGTAAATAATTTTGTTAAAAGTGAAAAATCCCAAATCCTGTGGGGAATGCTGTTAGGTTCTGCTAAAAGGTGTGGTATAAAACTTGAGCTTAAACGTACCGGAGAGCTTGGTATCCCTGTGGGTGAAAGGTTTGATAAGCTGCCGGATTTTGCGATATTTTGGGACAAGGACATTCATCTTGCCGCAAGGCTTGAGGAATGCGGTTTACGGCTTTTTAATTCCTCGCGCAGCATTGATCTGTGTGACAATAAGGTGCTTACATATATGGAGCTGGCAAAGCATAATATTAGGTTTCCAACAACCTTTGTTTCTCCCAAAACCTATCCTGCAGTCGGCTTGAGTAATATGGATTTTGTTAAAAATGCCTGTGACAGGCTGGGGTTTCCGGTTATTGTAAAGGAGGCATACGGCTCCTTCGGTCAGCAGGTTTATCTTGCCGAAAATTACGCAGAGGTATGTAAAATTGTATCTGATATAGGCAGCAGCGAGTTTGTACTGCAAAAATTTGTGTCCGAAAGCAGAGGCAGGGATGTACGTATTAACGTAGTGGGCGATAAGGCTGTTGCCTCTATGTATCGGTATAACAACAGTGATTTTCGCTCAAATATTTCAAACGGAGGCAGTATGAGGGCTTACAGGGCAACAGCGGAGCAGGAGCAGCTTGCGGTAAATGCCTGCAAGGCTTTGGGGCTGGACTTTGGAGGTGTTGACGTGCTTTTTGACGAAGAAGCAGGGGCAACGGTTTGCGAGGTAAATTCAAACCCTCATTTTAAAAGTACCTTTGACTGTACGGGGATTGACATGAGCGAATACATTTTAAAGCATATAAAGGAGAGCCTATGGACGGTTGGCTGATTTATGATGAAAGAGGCTTTAAACGCAATAAATGGTTTGCCTGTGAGCTTATTAAGCATCTTAACTGTAAGCTGATTATTGTGGAAAGGCTGGAGTTTGGTGCGGATAAGGGTATATATTATAAATATGACGGTGAATATCTGCCTGCGCCGGATTATGCCATACAAAGAGCAATATACCCTATGCTGTCATATACCCTTGAGGCCGACGGTACAAGGGTTTTTAACAGTGCGAGGGTATGTGAAATATGCAATGACAAGCGCAAAACACATCTGCTTGCGGCAGGGCTTGGTATCCCCACAGTAAAAACTGCCTTTTCGGATAAGCTGTTTCTTAATGTGCCTGAGCTGCCATTTATTATAAAATCCGCAGGGGGACATGGCGGCAGTGAGGTTTTTATGGCTCAAAATAAAATAGAGCTTGCAGGCGCACTTGACAGTATTAGAGACAGGGGGCTGCTGTTTCAAAGGACGGTATCTGACATTGGCGTTGATAAAAGGGTGTATGTACTGGGCGGTAAAATACTTGCCTGTGTATACCGCAGGGCAAAAAGCGGCTTTAAAAGCAATTTTTCCCTGGGAGGAGAGGCATTTTTATGTGATGTATCCGCAGAAGAAATGGATATTGTGGATAAAATAGTCAATGAGCTGAAGCCTGATTTTGCAGGTGTGGACTTTATTTATGATGAGGGTAAGCCTATGCTTAATGAGGTAGAGGATATTGTGGGTACAAGAATGCTGTATGAGCTTACCGATATTGATGCGGCAAAAAGATATGCACAGTATATCATCGGAACATAGTTCCGATTATCGTGCTCGTTTCTCTCGCACAGCGCCCTGCTACAAAGCAATATAATACTTTCGCTACCGTGGTCGGTAACCTGCACTCGCATACAAATAAAACGAGTTTTATTTGTATAAGTTATATTATAAGCTGCATTAACGGGCTGCAGGTATTGCACTACAGCCCTAATTTTTCCTCCAGTATGGTCGCTGCTATGGCACAAAGTCTGCCGCAGGGCCTTTTTTTATAATACTCTGCCGTTCTCTCACTTGGGTTGGGGGCGGTACTGCTTTCAATGCCCGAAAGCAGCTCGCGGCATATATATGAGCCGTTAATTGCCTTAAATTCGTTTGCAAGCTCCTGTATAAGCCTGTAATGCTCTGCCTTTTCCGCTTTTGCTCCAGGATTGGAGTAGCCCTTAATTATGCCTGCGGTCAGTGCCATACCGCTTACGGTACCGCACACCTCTCTCAGCCTGCCAAGGCCTCCGCCAAAGGAGGAGGCAAGCCTTGCGGCGGTTTCCCTGTCAATATGATGTATATCCTCAAATGCAATAAATACCGACTGGGCGCAGTTGTAGCCCTCATTGAAAAGCTGCTGTGCCTTTTGTGCGTATCTGCTGTTTTCAAAATCTGTCATAAAATCACCCCGTTTCTCTGAGTTTAACATATAATAGTTGAACGGTCAAATGCAGCCGTGACGGAAAAAAGGTAGTTTTTATAAAAAATATATAAAAAGTAATAAAGAATTATACATTATAAATAAAAAAATGCTGATAAACGGGCCTGATATTATACAAAATATATGATAAAGTGTGCTTTTTAACCGCTTAAAACATTGACATATCGGCATAAAAGCATTATAATGTAAGCAAGTAGAGTTTTTACG
>CALIRN010000037.1 GCA_938042265.1 uncultured Eubacteriaceae bacterium | reverse complement strand
CCACAGTCAAGAGCAAAGAAAATATCAGGACTTAAACTGCTGTAATCCTCTTTATAAAGATACTCCGCACCTGGGATAAAATCAAACCGTTCAGCATATTCCTCAAGAAGAATTACAGGTACCTTGCCCTTTTGCGCCAGTGCCTGTGCAAATGCAAATGTAGCACTGACCGCATCACCGTCAGGGCTTGTATGTCCTGCAACAGCGATGATTTTAGCCGTATTTATTTTATCAAAAATATTATTTTCGTACATTTACATTTATACTCCTTATTGTTCCCCATTAATATCCTTAATTATTTTATCAATCTTAAAGCTGTACTCCAGCGAATCGTCAAGTATAAAGGTAAACTCCGGAGTTACTCTTAAATTAATTCTGTTAGCTATAAGCGACCTTATAAAGCCTGCGGCCTTTTTAAGTACCTCCAGTACCTCCGCTTTCTTGTCCTCATCGCCAAGTACACTTACATATACCTTGCAGTACTTAAGGTCACTGGTGGTGTCAACCTTAAGCACACTGGTAATAACGCCTATCCTGGGATCTTTCAGGTCAGAACGTATAATTTCAGAAACCTCTTTTTGAATTTCGTCATTTATACGAATTATCCTGTTACTGTTTTTTTTCATTAGCGTTTAATTTCCTCCATAACAAAGGCCTCAATAATATCGCCCTCTTTAATGTCATTAAACTTGTTAAGCACGATACCGCACTCGTAGCCTGTTGCAACCTCCTTAACATCATCCTTGAAACGTCTTAAGGTTGCCAGCTCACCCTCATGTACAACTATACCGTCACGTACAACGCGTACCTGAGCATTACGCTGGAACTTGCCGTCCTTAACATATGCACCGCCGATTGTACCAACGCCTGATGCCTTGAATATCTGTCTTATTTCGCCATGACCGATAATCTTTTCCTCAAATACAGGGTCAAGCATACCCTTCATAGCAGCTGTTATATCCTCAATAGCATTATAGATGACTCTGTAAAGCCTTATATCCACTTTCTGATCATCGGCAACGCTCTTTGCCGAGGCTTCCGGTCTTACATTAAAGCCGATAATAATAGCGTTTGATGCACTTGCAAGCATAACATCGGACTCTGTAACAGCACCGACGCCGCCATGAATAGTTCTTATTCTGACCTCATTATTTGAGAGCTTTTCAAGGCTTGCCCTTACAGCTTCAACAGAACCCTGTACGTCTGCCTTTATAACAATATTAAGCTCCTTAATGTTACCACTTTGAATTTGACTGAACAAATCATCAAGCGATACCTTCTGAGGAGTATCCTTGATAAGCTCCTCCCTGTCCTTTGCGGCAACGGACTCGGCAACCTGTCTTGCGTGCTTTTCATTCTGCGCAACATAGAACATATCGCCTGCCCTTGGCACCTCGTTAAGACCTAAAATCTCAACAGGTATGGAAGGACCTGCTTTTTTAACCTTTTGTCCCTTATCATTCATCATGGCACGCACACGTCCATAGGTAGAGCCCGCAACAATAGGATCACCAACATTAAGTGTACCGTTCTGTACAAGTACGGTTGCTACTGCACCGCGACCTTTGTCAAGCTGCGCTTCAATTATACTTCCCCTAGCCTTCTTATTAGGATTAGCTTTAAGCTCCTTCATTTCCGATACAAGGATAATCATTTCAAGCAAGTGGTCAATACCCTCTTTAGTTGAAGCGGAAACAGGTACACAGATTGTATCACCACCCCAATCCTCTGAAATAAGACCATACTCAACAAGCTCCTGCTTAACTCTTTCAGGATTGGCACTTGGCTTATCTATTTTGTTGATTGCAACTATAATCTCAACGCCTGCAGCCTTTGCATGATTGATAGCCTCAACAGTCTGAGGCATAACACCGTCATCGGCAGCAACAACAAGCACTGCAATATCCGTAACCTGAGCGCCGCGCATACGCATAGCGGTAAATGCTTCATGTCCCGGTGTATCAAGGAAGGTAATAGGCTTGTCATCTATAGATACAGTATATGCACCTATATGCTGTGTAATACCTCCTGCTTCCCTCCCGGTTACATTTGAGTGTCTTATTGCATCAAGAAGTGAAGTTTTGCCATGGTCAACATGACCCATAACCACAACAACAGGAGGTCTTTCGGTAAGATCCTCTTCGTTGTCCTCCTCCTCACGGAATTCTTCCTCAAGGAGGTCAATTTCCTCTGCCTTTTCAGCAATTACATCAAGCTCATCACAGATAGCCTCGGCAAGGTCAAACTCAATTTCCTGATTAATGCTTGCCATAACATTTCT
>CALIRN010000036.1 GCA_938042265.1 uncultured Eubacteriaceae bacterium | reverse complement strand
AGTACTGATATAATCTGGGTTTTTACCTTGGAGACCTTGTCCCATATAAGGCCTGCAGCTACAGGTATAAATGCCCAAATAATCATAAGCACAAACAGACTTACAGTCTTTTTTGCATCTCCCGGCGCGGCTTTGCCGCCGGTTATAAGGTAGCAGTTAAAGCATATAACCGCACCTGCAACAAGCAAAAAGGTATAATATACTCTGCCCATAAACACACGTACCATATCAATACGGCTTTTAAGGTTAAAAGCTGTTTTAGCGGTAAATTTTTCTTCCATAACAATTACTCCATTTCAAAATAAATTTCGCAAAGCAGAGTATCCTCTTTTTTTATGAGGGCATAATAGCTGCTGTCCTTTTGATACAGCCTTATGTCAACTGTATCGGACATAACGCATTGCTTTTTATAGGCAATTTTAAGTCTGGTAATTCTCTGCTCATTATAAATCTTATCGGAAAGTAAATCAGTTACCCATAAAAGGTAGCTTACATTGTTGGCGTGACGGTTTGTATCAGTGTCTCGTCTTGTAATATTTACGCTGCTTTGGGCAATAGGTTTGCCGTCAAAAGGCGAAATTTTAAAGTCAGTATCCACGGGCATAGGCAGAAGCTCTCCGTATTTTGCAGCCATATCCGCTTTAACCTTTATGGGGCGCAGCTTAAGCCTGTCGGTATATACCCATTTTGAGGCAGCTTTGAGCACCTCCTCACCCTTGGAATTGTAGGCGTTAAAGCCGCGGTGCGCAAGTATACCCTTAAACATGGCGGGATATGTTTTAACCGTAAGCCTGTCTGCCCACTTTACGGGTTTTAAAAAGACAATATCCCAGTCGCAGATAACCCAACCGCTTTTTGTCTCAAAAAACCAGTCCATGGTAAGACCGCAGCGCTCCGAATGAAGAATTGCAGCCTCCTGTAAATACATCATCAGCTTTGAGGCAGGTGCGGTATAGTCCCATTTTAAGTTGTAGTAATCAATGTCAAAATCAACCTTAAGCAAGATAATGCCTCCTTTTCTAACCAGTATAACATAACGGGGGCAAAATAGCAAAGGAAACACTTATTATTCAGGGTGGAAAAATTTTAGCTGATGAGGCAAAAAATCTGTTTGAGGTTTTCTGCAAATTTATTTTTTGCTGCATTAAATCAGTGTTGCTCAAACTCTTGACAATGACACCAAATAGGCATAAAATAAAATATATATGGAAAGTTGAGGATAAAGGAATGCCAAGAACACATAATTCACATCAGCCGATAGATGATACCGATTTTAAAATTATAGAGCTTATGCGCAACAATGCACGTATCTCGGTTAAGGAAATTGCCGATACGGTGTTTTTGTCGCCTACAGCCATATCCTCGCGTATTGATAAGCTGGAGCGTGACGGTATAATATCGGGCTATCATGCACATATTAATCCCTCTGCATTGGGCTTTAACATAAAGGCCTTTATTAATCTGGAGGTTGACCCGGAGCAGAAGCAGGAATTTTACCCTTATATTGAGGGCTGCTGCAACGTTGTGGAGTGTAGCTGCGTTACTGGTGATTTCTCCATGCTTATTGAGGTAGTATTTAAGGATACAATGTCTTTGGACAGATTTATTGGAGAGCTGCAAAGGTTTGGCAAAACAAAAACACAGATTGCCTTTTCAACCAGTGTCGAGCACCGTGATATTTTCTATAAAATAAGGGAAGATGTTTAAAAGATATATAATTTTATATTTTGTATAGCACTACTAAAATAAACACCTATTAATAAAGGGCAAAAAATAAATTTAGCTGTACAGCGGCGAAAAATCAGCTCCCAGGTGCCTGATTTTTTATAAATTTATTTTTTTGTTGCGTTAAATTGGTGTGTTCTTAAAAAGTTAATAAATTTTTATATATTTTTTTATAAAAATGCTTGTAATTTAATTGTAATAATAGTATAATAACAACAAGAGAAGTAGCTTAGGACCTATGGTTCTGCTGACAAAGCTAATTAATCATCT
This sequence comes from uncultured Eubacteriaceae bacterium, assembly GCA_938042265.1. Classification (GTDB taxonomy): domain Bacteria; phylum Bacillota; class Clostridia; order Lachnospirales; family CAG-274; genus CALWRD01. The sequence continues at coordinate 21,999 of CALIRN010000036.1, read as the reverse complement.
TTTCTTTTATCTTTTTCCTTTTTTTTCTTGGTATAACCAAGTATACAGAGGCCTCCGCTTATACGGAGGTCTTTTTCATTACAGGGAGGTTAGTTTATGTATGAATATGTTTTGGAGGAGCTTAAACAGCTTGCTGATGAAAAATACAGGGATTTTCATGGTAAGCTGATACCGGGGGCAGATGTACGACTTTTGGGTGTGAGTGTACCGCAGCTGCGGAAAATTGCCAAAGGGCTTATTAAGGAGGATTGGAGGCAGTTTTTGTCAGAGTATGAGGACAGCGGCATATATGAGATTATTATGCTTTACGGTATGGTAATGGCGGGTGCCGGCTGTGACTTTAGTGAAAAGCTGGATTATGTTAAAAGGTTTGTGCCTAAAATTGATAACTGGGCTGTTTGTGATGTTGTCAGCGGTGATTTAAAGGATATTAAAAAGCACCAAAAGGAAATGTATTCTTTTATTCAGCCTTATTTAACCTCGGATAAGGAGTATGAGGCACGCTTTGGCGCGGTTATTTTGATGCAGCATTATATTAATGAAGAGTATATTGACAGAGTGCTGGAATGGTACGGTAAAATCAGGCATGAGGGCTATTATGTAAAAATGGCCGTTGCCTGGGGGCTGTCTGTCTGCTTTGTAAAGTTTAGGGATAAAACGCTGGAGTTTTTAAGAACCTGCAGTATTTATAAGTTTACATATAACAAGGCTCTGCAAAAAATGAGAGAGTCCTACAGGGTAAGCAATGAGGATAAGGAAATGCTGAAAGGAATGAAAAAATGAGCGATACGGCAAGGGAAATACTTTTAAATGTATACAAGGCTTACGTCCGAAGTGAGGATTATACGGTAAATACGCCTGTTTCCTCACAGATACACGCCTTTAATATGGCGGTGAATGAAATAAAGGAATACATTGAATTTATCAGAAGAGATATGTTTAAGGTATCCATGACTCTCACTGAATTGGGACTTGAATATTGTATGGAAAATTTTGGTGAGGAATAAAGGTGAAAATACAATTGTTTGGTGTATTGTCACTGGCTGTTATGTTTATTGGGTGTGGTAGTACATCGGCAGAAACAGAGCAAACTACGGCAGATATAAATTATCAGTCGGAAACAGTGGAGGGAAATAGCTGAAATTGAAAACAGCAAAGGGGCGAATGAGAATTATATATCCTTTTTACAGGCTTATGAAACAGCAAAGGATTATTGGAAAATTGAGCAGGGAACTGTAGATGTAAAAACCGTCAATAAAATAGATATTCTTTATCCGGTTTCAACTAAAGAAAGGCAACGGTGGTACACCTTTGACCTAAAATGGCTTGTATACGGTGATCATTGGTCAAATATTGATGATAGCATATATGTAAGTGGAACAGACGGAACTGTAACCTATAAAAAAACTGAAATTTATGAGGAGAGCATACAATGAAAAACGATTGGGAAGAATTTTTTAAAGCGGAGCAGCAAAAGGACTATTTTAAGCCCTTAATGGAATTTGTGGACAGGGAATATGCAGAGGGAATATGTTATCCTCAAAAGGAAAATATATTCAGAGCCTTTGAGCTTACAAAGCCTGAGCAAGTAAAGGCTGTTATTTTGGGACAGGACCCATACCATGAGCCTAATCAGGCACATGGCTTATGCTTTTCGGTACTGCCGGGTCAGACAAAGCTACCCCCCTCCCTTAAGAATATATACAGGGAAATAACCGAGGAGTACGGCAGCCTTAATCGGGAAAACGGTTTTTTGGAGGACTGGGCAAAACAGGGTGTGCTTATGCTTAATACTGTTATGACCGTAAGAAAGGGCAGTGCCAATTCCCACAAGGGCAGAGGTTGGGAAGTTTTCACGGATAATGTCGTAAGCTATATAAACAGGCTTAATCAGCCTGTTGTGTACCTGCTGTGGGGCTTACCCTCGCAAAAAAAAGAGAGCCTTCTGGATAATCCAAATCATATCATTTTAAAGGCGGCCCATCCAAGTCCCCTGTCGGCATACAGAGGCTTTTTCGGCTGCGGTCACTTTAAAGCCTGCAATGAGTTTTTAGAGGAGAAGGGTGTTAAGCCTGTGAATTGGGCAAATATTTAGGTGATTATAATGAAAATAGCGGTTATGGGCTTACAGCGGCCGCAGGAAATCAACGCTGTCTGAGAGGTTAGGAGAAAAAATAAAAAAAGGGGTTTTGTGGAAAGGCAGAGAGAAAAGGTGTAAACAGCGTTTCAGAAGGGCTGTGGAAAAATACGAGGATAAGATAGCGGTTATAAAAAAACGGCGTGAGCTGGATAAATTTTTGTTAAGCCTACCAAGATAAACACTAATTTACAGCCACATAGGCAAAAAAGCTGCCACAAAATGTGACAGCTCAATTATAAAAATTTATTTGGCTATTAAAAAGTACCCTAATACCAGTATACCCAGTACAATTCTGTACACGCCAAAGGCTGTAAAGCTGTTATTTTTAATATAACTGATAAGAAATTTTATTGCCGCAATTGAAACCGCAAATGCCACAACCATACCCGTAAGCAAAACCGCAATTTCCAGACCGCTGAAAGCAAAACCGAATTTTACTATTTTTAAAATGCTTGCTCCAAACATAACGGGTATTGCAAGAAAAAAGGTAAATTCTGCCGCAACAAACCTTGATGTGCCCAGTATAAGACCGCCTAAGATTGTTGCTCCCGACCGTGAGGTACCGGGTATCAGTGACAGTACCTGAAACATACCTATCAAAAACGCGGTTTTGTATGTAAGTTTGTTAAGAGCCGTTACCTTTGGCTGTCTGTTTTTATTGTATTTTTCAACAATGATGAAGAGTATACCGTAAACAATAAGCATTGCGGCTACCACAACGGGTTTAAATAGGTGCTCGTTAAGCCAGTCATCAAATAAAAGTCCGATAACGGCGGCAGGCAGACAGGCAATGATTACTTTATACCAAAGCTGCATTGTGTCTGCTACTTCACGCTTGGATTTATGTTTATCCAGCGGATTAAGCTTATTAAAGTATATAACCACTACGGCAAGTATTGCGCCAAGCTGAATAACTACGTTAAACATTTCCACAAAGTCGTCACTCATATTCAGCTTTAAAAATTCCTCAACCAGTATCATATGTCCGGTACTGCTTATGGGCAGCCATTCGGTTATACCCTCAACGATACCTATTATGATTGCTTTAATTATTTCCCAAAGAGCCATAGCTATCCTCCTGTATTAATTTTTCATATTATACTATATAACAATGTATGTTGTAAACAATTTTATTATTAAGATAATGACATTATATCTATTATATCAGTTATATCGATATATCCGTCTGAGCTTACATCGGCGGCTTTTTTATTTATTTTGCTGCCGTCGGCTATGCCGGATATAAGTCTTAATACAAGGCAGGCATCAAGCCTGTCCGTTTTGTCATCCATGTTGGCATCTCCCATAAGGTATGTCAGCTCTGTAAGACCTCCATCACTGTCAATCGTATAGTAAATACTGCCGTCAGTTTTAATATAGCCTTTAAAATATGTGTTTAAAAAGTCTGCCGCTGCATTGTCAATCCAAAATACGGATGGAGAAATACTAACATTTTCCCAACCTGTATTTGATCTTCCGGCTATAAATATGCAGCCCTTTTCAAGCCTTTCACACTTATCGGATATACTTATAGTGCCCGTATGCTGTGTGGGTATATACCAAAGGCTTTTCATGTCCTTGGAGTATAATATACCGTCAGAGGAGGCATAGCGGGTATTTGTTGACTTTACCTCTACATTGGCGACAGTAGTGTAAACATAAAGTGCTACCGCAAGGCTGTTACCGTCCTGATTAAGTATATTTTCGGGGACAGAGGTTTTTATTTCATAGCTGTCAGGCAGAATAATGGTTTTAAGATATGAGGCTCTTGAAAAAGCCATTTCGTCAAGCTGGGTTACACCCTCGGGAATTTCAAATACGGTATCTCTTTTACCCCTCGGATAAGCAAGCATACGTGTCATATCAGCGGAATAGAGTATTCCGTCAACCGTTTTAAAGTATTGGTTTCCGTCTGCTACCTCAAAAGCAGTAAATGTGCTGTTTTGACCCATATCATAAAATACGTGACCTCCATAGAGAGTGTTTTGTTCCACATTGTAGTCGCCGCCTATGGTTGTCACCGTTGATGGTATAACAAGAGTGCTGTTGCTTATGCCTGACATATGATCAAAAGCACCGTCGGAAATTATTTCCAAACCCTCGGGTAAAGCCAGCTCTGCAATATCAACGCAATTCTGGAAGGCATAGCAGCCTATTCTTTTTAGGGTATCGGGAAGCTCAAGGGAGGTAAAATGCTGCTTTATTCCTGCACCTGCAAATGCCATATCGCCTATTTCCTCAACGCCCTCGCTTATTACAATGGAGCCTGTTATTTTGGGACAGTTGTAAAATGCTGCTTCGCCTATTGTATTAACGCCTCCGGGGATTATTATTTCTCCTGTCAGCTCCCTGCACTCAAAAAAGGCATAAGGATACAAACCTTTAAGGTTTTGGGGAATTGTGATTTGTCTTATGGGAGAATAGGCAAAGGCTCCATTACCGATATTTTCAAGACTGTCGGGCAAGGTAATATCCCTCAGGGTGGAAATATTATAAAAGGCAAAATGATTTATGTTTATTATCCCCTCAGAAATTGCGGCTGAGCTTATTGCCCTGTCGGTAGCATCCCTTAAAATGTTGGTATATATGTCTTTCTCAACATAGCCGCCTACAGTAGTTACTATGATGTTATTGTAAAAATTGGGGACAGTTATATTTTTATCGGTACCATTGTAAAGGTAGAGTGTGTGGCCATCCTCAGAGGCTGTCCAGTTGCCATTTTCTGACGTAACCATTTTAACGGGATTAAGCTTAACGGGAGAGGTTTCCTCATAAGTACTGAAAAATTGTACGATAACCTGCGAGTCGTCTATGATTATATTGTCATCAAGGTATTCATATACCATGCCATTATTCTCGGGTAAGGAGGTTATGTCATGTACCGTACCGTTGATACGCATTGAAAGTCCTGAGGGAATTGTGCTGCTGTCCAGTTTAAATGTAACAGCCTTTATATGGCCATTATCATCAGCATATACTGCCTTGGGTTTGATAATATCATTAAGGCTGTCTGCGGAAAACGCTGATATATATGTCTCCTCACGGGGAATATACTGTATGTCTATATGCGCAGTAGCGCAGCCATAGCACCGTACGCAAAACAATGATAAGGTCATAACAAAACACATTATAACCGATATATATCTCATATTAATTACCCCCTATCCTGTTATTATATAATTATAATATAATTTTATCTGCAATACAATTAATAAATTTTAAGATTTGGTTTAATATAATCAGTAACCCGCAGCAGGCATAATAACAGTGATGTCGGCTGAATAAGGCAGGTTTTGCAATACTTGAAATTATTGTAAAATAAGTGTATAATAACTAAGATAATATGTCTTTTGAGATGAGGGTGATTATGAACAGGTTTAAAAGTGGTATGTTTTATGCGGTCAAGGCGGTTGTATATCTGGTTATTGCAGTTTGCCTTTTTATGCTCTTTTTCAATTTTTTCGGGTCCTTTTATAATGCAAAGTCGCTTTATATTAAAATGGAAGGCAGATTGCTTGGTACAAGACCGCTTGAGGTTTACTATACCTATGATGAAAACGGAGAGATTGATCCCGGACTTATGAAGGGCTTTGACAGTGAGGACGAAAATAATTATTCCTACAGCGGCGCAATAATTCTGCCCTCTGACGGATTAAAATATGTTATGCTGCAGATTGGTGAGTGTTTCAAGGGAGAGGCTGTATTTAAGAAAATACGCTATAAGGACAGTACGGGCTATAAGGATATATCGTATGAGGATATAAAGGAAGGTCTGCTTAACAACTGCCACCTCAGTAAAAATGACAGTGGTGATATTGTGCTGACGCCTGACGGTGCTGACCCCTACATTATGTTTAAAATACCTGAGCTTACACCATACAAAAATTATACAAAAATATTTGCATTTATTGCAGCTGCGCTTACTCTTGTTATAATAAACCGCTATGTCAGAGTAAAATCGGTTTTATCAATGGCAACGGACCTTTACAGGAACAGAAGTCTTATTTTATCCCTTGCTATAAATGACTTTAAAACAAAGTTTGCCGGCTCCTATTTTGGTATAATATGGGCATTTGTACAGCCTGTATGTACAATACTGGTATTCTGGTTTGTATTTCAGGTGGGCTTCAGAAATAATGATGTGGGCGATGTTGCCTTTATATTGTGGTTTATTGCGGGGCTTATACCATGGTTTTTCTTTTCTGAGGGATGGAACAATGCCACAATGGCACTTCTGGAATACAGCTATCTTGTTAAAAAGGTAGTATTTAAGATACACATTCTGCCCTTGGTTAAAATAATGTCGGCATTTTTTGTGCATATTTTCTTTGTTGCGTTTATGTTTGCTTTTTATCTTATTTACGGTGAAAAGCCCAATATATATTGGCTACAGGTTTTGTATTATTCGGGCTGTATGTTTCTGCTTATTATAGCCTTAAGCTATATAACAAGTGCCTTGGTTGTGTTTTTTAAGGATCTTGGACAGATAATGAACATTGTACTGCAGTTTGGTATGTGGCTTACGCCTATTATGTGGTCGATAGACAGAATACCTAGTCAGTTTATGTGGCTGTTTAAGCTTAACCCTATGTATTACATTGTGCAGGGCTACAGGGACAGCCTTATATATAATGTGGCATTTTTCAACAATATAAAGCAGACCCTTTACTTTTGGGTGGTGCTGTCTGTGCTTATGCTTGTGGGCTGTGTACTTTATAAAAAGCTTAAGCCCCACTTTGCCGACGTTTTATAAGGAGTATATACAATGGAAAATTATTCTATAAAGGTTAATAATGTAAGCAAGGTATACAGATTGTATGACAGACCTATGGACAGGCTTAAGGAGGCAGTTAGCATAACAAAAAAATGCTGCCATAAGGAGTACTATGCGCTCAGGGAGGTTTCCTTTAAAGTAAAAAAAGGTGAAACCATCGGACTTATAGGCGTAAACGGTGCAGGCAAGTCCACAATGCTTAAAATAATTACGGGAGTGCTGACTCCCACAAAGGGCAGTGTTGAGATAAACGGAAAAATATCGGCACTTCTGGAGCTTGGCGCAGGCTTTAACGGCGAATATACGGGTATGGAAAATATTTACCTTAACGGCACTATGATGGGTTATACAAGAGCTGAGGTTGATAAGAGACTGGAGGATATACTAAGGTTTGCGGATATAGGCGATTTTATAAATCAGCCGGTTAAAAACTATTCAAGCGGTATGTTTGTAAGGCTTGCCTTTGCAGTTGCCATAAATATAGACCCTGAAATACTTATTGTTGATGAGGCGCTTTCCGTAGGTGATGTATTTTTTCAGGCAAAATGCTACAAAAAATTTGAAGAATTTAAAAAAATGGGCAAAACCATACTTTTGGTAAGCCATAGTCTAAGCAGCATTAACAAGTACTGCGACAGGGTAATTTTGCTTAATCAGGGGCAAAAGCTTGCTGAGGGAAACTCAGCGGATATGATAGATTTATACAAAAAGATACTGGTAAACCGGGATATAGAGCCTGACAATGATAATGATGAGTCTTTAGAGCTTGTTGACAACGGGCTTGACAAATGGAAGGACAGTTTGACCTTAAACCCTCAGATAAACTCCTACGGCAACGGAAAGGCAGAGATATATGATTTTGCCGTTGTTGACAGCAAGGGCAGAATTATTAATCAGATTGAAAAAGGATCAACCTTTAAAATTAAAATGAAGGTACGCTTTGCAGAGGAAATAGAAGCCCCTATTTTTGCCTTTACAATAGTTGATTTACAGGGCACGGACGTAACGGGTACCAATACAATGTATGAAAATATGAATGTAGGGCAGGTTAAGCCCGGAGATGAAAAAACGGTAACCTTTACACAAAAAATGGACATTCAGGGAGGCAATTACCTGCTGAGTTTGGGCTGTACAGGCTACAGAGACGGTGATTTTACGGTATATCACAGGCTGTATCAGGTGTGTAATATTACTGTTATATCCGAAAAAAATACTGTGGGATTTTATGATATGAATTCCGTAATTGAAATTAATTGACGGAGGTGTTTTAGTGGCGCTGATTGAAAAAATAGGGAATGTGATTTTAAACCTTGACTGCTATAGCGGTAAAGATCTTTACTGTGACGGAAGTGTGGAGGACGAGATACTGGATATTGTATCAAAGTATGATAAAAATGAATATGATAGAATTATTGCCGAAAAAAAGAGTTGGGCGGTTATGTATCATCTTTCTGAAAACAGAAAAAATATTTTAAACTGGTATCCCATTGATAAGGATATGAAAGTGCTGGAGATAGGCTCAGGCTGCGGTGCGCTTACGGGTGCTTTAGCCGAAAAGGCAGACTGCGTAAAATGTATTGAGCTTTCAAAAAAAAGAAGTACTATAAATGCATTGCGCAATAAAGAGTATAACAATATTGAAATTTTGGTGGGCAATTTTCAGGATATAAGTTTTGAGCATAACGAAAAATATGATATAGTTACACTTATAGGTGTGCTTGAATATGCCGAGGCATACATTAAGGCGGAAAATCCTTATGAGGCATTTCTCAATGCGGCAAGGGATATGCTTAAAGATGGCGGCAGAATACTTGTTGCTATTGAAAATAAGTTGGGTATGAAATATTGGGCAGGCTGCAAGGAGGATCATTTAAATCTGTATTATGAGTCCATAGAGGGATATCCCTCAACAAAGGGAGTAAAAACCTTTGGCAAAGGTGAGTTGGAACGGATGTTCAAATGTCTTGGCTTTTCGGATTTTAAGTTTTATTATCCTTATCCGGATTATAAATTTCCCAAATGTCTTTATACTGATGAATGGCTGCCAAAAGCAGGTGAGCTTACCAGCAATCTCAGGAATTTTGACAACAATAGAATGCTTACCTTTGATGAGAGCAGAGCGTATGACAGTGTAATTAAAAACGGACTGTTTCCGCAGTTTTCAAACTCGTTTTTTATTGAACTTACAAAATAGGAGTAGACTATGAAAGAGGTATTGTTTGTAAAGTTTTCCAATGAGCGTAATGACAAGTTTAAAATAAAAACCGCTATAGTCAAAATTGACGGAAAAAAATTTGTTGAAAAATCTGCGGCAAATCCAAAGGCAGAGGGGCATATTTTATCAATGCTCAAAAATTATTCCGCTTTAAAGGAGTGTTATAAAACCCCCAAAATTGTACTTAACAGATGCGAAAAGGACGGCAGCATACTGCGTTTTAAATATATTGAGGGTATAGGCTTGGATAAAAGGCTTGATTTTCTGATTTTTGATAAGAATGATCTGCAGACGGCGATTGAAGAGATAGCGGATTATTTTGATGCACTGACAGAGCAGGCGTTATGTGTTAGCTTTGAGGGCGGAGAGGAAATAAGCGCAATATTTGGTGACTGCCGTGGCCTTGAGGGCAGTAAATGCTGTAAAATAAGCAACATAGACGCCGTGTTTTCAAACGTTATTTTAAATGAAGATGGATACAATATTATTGACTATGAGTGGACTTATGAATTCCCTATACCGATTAAATTTATAGAGTACAGAATTATATTAAGCTATATTCTTGATAATCCGTTAAGAGGGATTATTGTGGACAATGGCGTTTTTGAAAGACTTGGAATTACGTCTGAGGAAATAAGCATTTTTGATAAGATGGAAAAGAGCTTCCAAAGCTATGTATACAGTGACTGTCTTGATTTTAAAGGCTTTTATGAGTCTTTGAATGTAAAAAATCATGATATGCTTGCTTTAGCGCAGAAGCTTGACGGTGATACATTTAAAAATATTGTGGATGTTTTTTATGACTATGGCAACGGTGTTGTGCCCGAGTCCGTAATGAGCTTCAGTAATATTAACAAAGACGGACATGGCTGTGTGGAGGTATCGGTTAAAGGCAGTGTTCGTGCCGTGAGGATTGATCCCATAACGGATTACTGTGTTTTGAGCAATGTGGATATAAAGGCGTTCAGAGGAGCTGAGGAGTTTACTCCAGAGTTTGGCTGTAATGGTTGTATACTTGGAGAGGATAAGAGTGTATGCGTATTTAATGATGCCGATGTACAGTTTTATATAGCGGCAGACAGTGAAACTACAGCCGTAAGGATGTCTTATGATATTACCTCATTGTCGGAGGCTACCGCAAATTACCTCACACAAAAGATAAAGGAGGAAAAGGAAAACTCTGCTGCTGCTATGGACAGTCTTAACCGTTTTATTGGAGAAAAGCAGGCAGAAATTGAGCAAAAGGTGGAAATAATAGCTCAAAAGGAGGACGAAATAAATAGCTGTAATCTTAAAATAGACAGCTTAAATCGTGAGATGTCCGAAAAAAATTCTGTAATAGATGAGCTTAACAGGGCTGTTATAAGCAGAGATTCACGTATAGAGGGGCTTAACAGTGTTATTTTGAGCAGGGATAACCAAATTAAAGAGATATATAACTCAACTTGTTGGAAGATTACTGCGCCGCTCAGATTTATTGTAGGCGGTACCAAGGGCCTTTTGCGTAATAATCCCGTTACAGGAAGAGCCTATGAGTTTTTGTTTTACGTAAAAGAACTCGGCTTTAACGGCGCAGTTGAGCATTATAAAAGCAGTAAGCCTTTGGCTTTACCTGTACTTAATAAAACAGAGGTGCCATTTACTGCAAAAAGTCAAATTGTGCCTTTGGACTGCCTTAATAAAAGTATTGCAGTACACCTTCATCTTTATTATGTGGACCTTTTGGAGGAGTTTTTTGCATATTTTAATAACATACCGTATAAATTCGATCTTTTTGTATCGTGTAGGGAGGATGCTGATCCGTTTGATATAAAAAGACAATTTAAAAAGCTTAAAAATGTAAGCAGGGTTGAAGTACAAAAGACCATAAACAGGGGCAGGGATATTGCTCCACTTTATGTACAGTTTGGAGAGGAAATAAGCGGATATGACTATTTCCTTCATGTTCACAGTAAAAAATCAGTATATTCAGGAAAGGAGCAGTATGGTTGGCGCAGGTACAGTCTTGATTGTCTTTTAAAGGATGAGGAAACGGTTAAAAAGATATTTGCTGTGTTTGAAAGTACCAATATTGGTCTTTTTTATCCTGAAACCTTTGGGGAAATGCCGATAATAGCTCAGGATTGGCTTGAAAATGCAGGCGGTGGAAGAAAGCTGCTTGCGGAGCTTGGCATACCCTTTGAGGACGGATTTTTCAATTATCCCGTAGGCAGCTTTTTTTGGGCGAGGACAGATGCAGTTAAACCTGTTTTTGACCGCAGGCTTAAATATGATGATTTTCCGCCTGAGTCGGGACAGACTGACGGCACTCTTGCTCATATATTGGAGAGAGCAATTGCCTTTGTGTCAAGGAGCAGGGGGTATATTGACGCTATCCATGATATAAGGAGCGATTATATTATGCTTGGCAAAAGCTATAAGGCTTATGAAAGATATTTTGCCGTAAACACAGATAATGCCAAGATGTACTTGTCAAATTTTGACGTAATAAGCTTTGATATTTTTGATACCCTTATTACAAGAAAGGTGTATATGCCCGATGATATTTTTAAGATTATGCAGATTAGAGCCGAAAAGGAAATTGGCATAAAATGCGATTATCTTAAGGCACGTAAAAAAGCGGAGGAACTTGCATGGAATAAGAAAGGGGAGTTTACTTCCATAGACGATATATATGAGGAGATGTCCTGCGTTTTAAACATTTCGGCAGATAAGGCATATAACCTTAAAGCAATGGAAATTAAGCTGGAGCTTGAAATGTGTGTGCCAAGGCGAGATATGCTTGAAATATTCAACTATCTTAAAGGCTGCGGGAAAAAGCTTGTGCTTGTAAGCGATATGTATCTTACGGGTGATATTATATCAGATATGCTTAAGCGCTGCGGCTATGAGGGTTGGAATGATATGTGGATATCCTGTGAAAAGGGTATGAGAAAGGACACCAATACCATGTGGGATGGTTTTTTTGACTGCTATGGACAGGCTAAAACCGTGCATATAGGGGACAATCCGCAGTCGGATATACAAAGAGTAATTGACAGAAAGCGGGAGGCGTTTTTTGTCATAAATCCGAGAACTGCATTTAAAATGAGCAACTCTTACGGCAGTTTTATGAAGAATTTTGCAGGCGATATATCAGCCTCGCTTATGCTGGGTATGTTTATAAACTGTGGGATATACAACTCTCCGTTTTGTCAGAGAGTTGACGGTGAGCCTGATATAAAGGAATATGATACCATGGGCTACAGTGCCTTTGGACCGCTTTTTGCAGCTTTCAGTCTTTGGCTTAACCGTGTTACGGACAAGGATGATTTTCTTTTGTTTTTGGCAAGAGAGGGTTATATTTTTGAGGACTTTTATAGACGCATTTATGACGGAACCCCCGAAACTAAAAGAAAAACAGCTTATTTCCTTGCATCAAGAAGGGCTGTATCTGTTGCTGCTGTAAGAAGCGAGGGTGAGGTTAGCAGTATTCTTGCCCAGTATTACAGAGGGAGCCTTTCAAACCTTTTAAAATCAAGGCTTGGCGCAGAGCTTTACGATGATATTCAGGATCGTCATATCTCTATGCCTGAGGAGCTTGATGCGGTAATGAATGATGTGCGACCTCATCTGGAGGATATTTTTGAAAGGGCTGAAAAAGAGAGAAGAAGCTATATGGGCTATATCAATGAGCTTGCCATAGGAGATAAGGGAGCTGTGGTCGATGTGGGTTATTCCGGTACAATACAATATTATCTGGCAAAGATGTTGGAGAGCAGAATATCCGGAAAGTACCTGTGTACATCTACAAACAGAAAGCCTGAGCAGCTTGATTGCAAATGCGAGTCCCTCTATCCGCTGTATGATATTTCAGAGGAAAAAACAAATAAAATATTTAGAAATCAGCTTTTTCTTGAGGCGGTGTTAAAGGCACCATTTGGTCAGCTTATATGTTTTGAAGATGATGACGGAAAAATAATTCCTACCTATAAGGATGATAGGATTATTGCTGATGAACTAAAGATACTGCAAAACGGTATATTGCGGTTTGCTGATGATTTTGGAAGTGCTGTACACGGAATTATTGATGATATGGAAGTAAATAGTGAGCTGGCGGCGGATATGTTTGCCACCTGTCTTGAAAATGGCTGGATTTCCGACAGGGTTGCAGATATTATGACTGTTCAAGATGATTATTGTGAAAATGGCAGCCATAAGTTTAATGCTAAAAGCAGAATGTGGGAAATTATTAAAAATTGATAAATTTGTATGGCATATTTGTGGGAGTGAAGTTTTTGAGCAAGTTAAGTTTAAAAGGTGTATGGATTGCGGTTATTATTTCTGCTGTTGCATTAATCTTCACAGCAACGGGCTTTCAATACAGAATGTTTTACGACAGCTGCACAATATCCTATGAAAGTTTGATAGATGATGCAAAAAGTATAAAGGATTTTACTGCAGGCGATGGCAGGATAATTGCTTTGAGTGACGATCCGTGGATTGAATATACCAATAATATTAAAAATGTTAAAACAGTAACTGTAAATGTTGATTATTTATCGAATGACTACACGGATTCGGAGCTGTTTCTTATGTGGACAGATGGATCTATGGAAAGGTATGTGGTAAAGCTTCATAATGGCAGCAATATAATATATCTTCACCGAAAAATAAAAAATATTGATGTTATAAGATATGATCTGCTTAGGGGAGAAGGTCAGGAAATAGGCATAAGCAATATTATTATAAATGAACCGTCATCTCTATCCGAGGCGCTTATGTGTGATAATGAGTATGCATTTATCAGGATGTTTTATGTGTTTATTTATATCTTGCCGCTGATTTTGGCAGCTGCCGTTTTATATGCTGTAAAAAAACGGAACATAAAAAGTGCTTTAATAGCGACAGTGGCAGCGGTAATGACAATAATTGTATCATATACGGCAGGCATTACACTGTTGGCGGATAATGTTTTTACAGAAAAAACATTATTTTTTGACAGCTTTACAAATTGGGGCAATAATGCTAAGGATTTTGAGATAAATGGAAACAGCCTTACAGCCTTGTCTGATGATCCTTGGGTAACTTATTTTGACAACAGGGAAAATACTGTAAGAACAATTACAATAAATGTTGCTTCTATGTCTGTAGAGGAAAATAACGGAGAATTGTACCTGTTTTTTGATGATAACCGTTATGAAACGGTGCCCTATACTCTTGTACAGGGCGAAAACGATATAGTATTGCCTCGTTATTTAAGCCGAATTAACAATATCAGGTTTGATTTGACCGATAAAAGAAGTACGGAGATAGCTGTTGACAGTATTGTGTTTAACAGAAGGGATTTGCTTGCTTATACACTTAAAAATGAGGCCGGAAATTATTATGCAAGGCTTTTGGCATGGTTTGTATTTGTTGCGGCTGCTTATGCGCCATTAATGCTGGGGAAAAGAGCCCTTAAAAAATCTAAGGTGTCTTCCAAAGATAGCTTAATGCAGCGCTTTTGCAGTTTTATATCATACTGTATGATATTTTTATCCTGCATACTGAGCTTTTATATAGGTATATATACGGTTGTTTTGCTTGCTTGTGCTTCTTACATTGCAGGAAGATACCAATACAATGTACAAATCGGGCAAAAGTGGGATATATATTCTTTTGTACGTCTGTTCTGGGCAGTCATTTTGTATATAGTTATCCCAAAGGAGGGCATTGCTACATTTATGCTGATGCCAGAGGGAGGTCAGACAGTAAGTATTATGCTGGCTGTTTTGTGCGGATATGGTATATACACTGCACAAAGCGATAATCAGGGATGTATTTCAGTTATGGCGGAAGCAATTATAGTATTTTTAATGACTGTTTCCATTGAAATGCTTGCCAAAATCTATTTTAAGGGTTTTGATATACCTACGGCAGCTACGGCTGTACTGGCATCAAAAAGCATTTGGCTTAATGCTGTACTGTTTGGCGCTGTATACTATACGATAAGAAACCTGTTTGGAAGGATAATGGGCAGAGGAGCAGGTATTATTCTTTGGTTGTTTTTATTTGCGGGTAATTTGGTAAAGCTTAAATATCATGATTCCAGCTTTATGCCCATGGATATTTTGCAGATAGGTGATTTTATTTCCGTAGTTGAGATGTATATACCCGAAACTGCTATTATCGGAGGCTCGGTATTGCTTGCGGCGATGATTGTATGGATTATATATAAAAAGCGCAGGACAATAGCAAAATACAAGCCTAACTTATATGCGGCAGTATTTTCTTTGGTGATAATGATATTTTTATCATCTGAAATACAAAGCAATACGTTTATTGATATAGGTGTAGATGTAACGGGAAACTGGAGGGGCACAAGAAGCTGTGTTGAAAAAGGCGGCATTATGTCTTACAGCTATATAAAATTTAAGGAGATATTTGAGATATTTCCAAAAGCAGGAGAAAATTACACAAAAAGCTATATGCAGGAACTAAAAGCTCAGCTTGATGCTGAGCATATAGATAATACTTCCAATATAAAGCCTGATGTTATATTTATCATGGAGGAATCTATGTTTGACGTGGAGAAGGTACCTGATGTGGAGTTTTCTCAACAGGTTGACAGTAATATGCTCAAATACAAAAAGTCCATTGCCATATCTCCAAAGTATGGCGGAGGTACAGGCTCAGTAGAGTTTGAAGGGCTTACGGGTATGAGCAATTACTTTTTTTTGGAAAATGTTGTACCATATGTTACTTATTGGAATAATGAGGGTAAAACAATACCCGGGCTTGCTTCTGAGTTTAAGGGTAACGGTTATGAAACAATAGCTATTCACCCTAATTACGGTGAGGTGTACAACAGGACAACGGTATATAACTGTATGGGCTTTGATAAATTTATTGACAAAGCCGAAATGGATTTCTCAGGTGAAAATTTAACCGATGACGGATATTTTAAGGATGATGTTTTGGCAGATGTGATTGAAGATACCATTGAGTCTGCTAAGGAACCTGCCTTTGTATTTGCAGTAACTATTGAAAACCATACCCTGTATGAAAACAAGTATAAGGAAACCGAGGTAAAGCTTTCGTCAGACAGACTAAGTGACAGTGAGCTGCATAATCTTGAGCAGTACAGTCAGGGCGTGCTTAATGCCGATAGATTTATAGGTAAAATGATTGACTATGTTGATAATGCGGAAAGACCGACTATTTTGTATATCTGGGGTGATCATCTGCCTGCAATGTCAGCGTTTGGCACTTTGGGATATATTGAGGATAAGTATAATAAATACTCAACTCCTATAATTGCGTATTCCAATTACAAGGATATTGAGATAGAACAGGAATATATCACACCAAATCAGCTTGCACCGCAGATATTAAGAGATGCGCAGATAAATTACAGCTCATATTTTGACTATATTTACTCCTTGAGGGAAAAATATCCGGTAATACACAAGGAGTTTGGTATACCATCTGACGATGAGGATATAAAAAAATACGAGCTTATACAGTATGATATATTATTTGGCAAAAGGTATTTACTGGGGTACGATTAAATGAATTATATTAAAAAATTCGGGTTAAAGGGCTGTTTGTTCCTTGCCAAGGGAAAACTTGAAGGATTTAAGAAGAGTATACCGACAGTTAAAGTTACAAGGCTCCCCCTGCTTTCGGCGGAGCCTGTACCTGTTATTTCAGTTGTTATTTATGGCAGCGGCGACAGGGAAGCAAGCCTTAGCACCCTGCGCAATCAAAAATATCCCTGCTTTGAAATAGCCGACTTGGCTGATGCAAAGGGTGATTATATTGCTTTTTTGCCCGCGGGTGACAGACTTAAGGAAAATGCCCTGTATCTTATGATGGAAAAGCTGTTAAGGTGCAGCGCTGACGCTGTTTACTGTGACGAGGAGGACTTTTACAAGCCTGATTGGTCTCCCGATACATTAAATAGCTGTGATTATATAGGCTTTTTTATTATAAAAAAGGGGCTTTTAAGGGATTTTCGGGAGCCTCTGGATCTGCTCAGGGACAGTGAATACCTAACTGTTGCGCACTGTCCCAGACCTCTTGCCGTAAGCAGCAGAGAGCTGATCTTTTATAATGAAGAAATTAAACCTGTACAGGGGAAGGTAAGTATAATTATTCCATCAAAGGATAATTATGACGTGCTTAAGGTGTGTATTGACAGCATAAGAGAAAAAACAACTCGCAGTGACTACGAAATAATTGTTGTGGATAATGGCAGCATTCAGGAAAATGCTGAAAAATACAGAGCGCTTGCGGATAAATATATATATGAAAAAAGGTATTTTAATTTTTCTTATATGTGCAACAGGGGAGCACAGGCGGCAGAGGGTAGCTTTCTGCTGTTTTTAAATGATGATACGGAGGTTATAGCTCCAGATTGGCTTGATAAAATGGCTTATTATGCCGCAAAGCCTCACAGCGGCGCAGTAGGAGCCAAGCTCTATTATCCAAAAACAAAAACAATTCAGCACTGCGGGGTTATTAATATTCAGCCGGGGCCTGCTCATGCCTTTTTAGGCGAAGATGATGAAGCTGTGCTGTACAAAGGCAGAAACAGGGGTGTTTGGAATTATACTGCTGTAACCGCCGCCTGTCTTATGATAGAAAAAAGCAAATTCAGCGGCTTTGATGAGGATTTTAGGGTTGCGTATAATGATGTGGAGCTTTGTATGAGCCTTATTGAAAGGGGCTATTACAATATGGTTATAAATGCTGTAACCTTGTACCATTATGAGTCCCTATCAAGGGGTGATGACAGACTGAACAGGGAAAAGCTTAAAAGACTTGCCCTTGAAAAGGAAATATTGTTTGCCAGACATCCGCAGTTTTGCGGCAGAGATAATTTTTACAATATTAATTTAAGCCCCTACAGGGTGGATTTTATACCCCGAAATTTTGCCGTGTTTGAAAGCTGCAGAAAATTTAAGCTTATAAATAATATTCCGCAGGGAGAAAATTTTGATTATAAAATTGAGTATGCCATAAGCGGTGATATGGTAAGGATAAGCGGCTATGCCTGCAAAAAGGGCTATGACAGAATTTATGTGCTGCTGGAGGGTATTGGCGGTATATACCGACTTAATACCGTAAGGGAAATGCGTACCGACATTGAGGCAGTTAAGGGCAGGGCGGCATTGCTTGGCGGCTTTAATCTTATGCTTGAAAATACGTATTTGCCCAAGGGAAAATATAAGGTTGGTGTTATGCTGACGGATATTTTTGGAATTATGAGAACTGCTGTATTAAGTGATAATACGGTTGAGTTTTTATAACCATAAATCAGTATTTCTCAATAAGACGGAGGCTAGTTATATTTTACTTGAAATTATGTATGGTTTGTGGCACAATATATAGCAAGAATAGCAATGTTTAACTTATGCAAAATTTATGTTAATTTTTTTGGAGGAAGCCGTTATGATTAAGACAGATGTGCTTATAATAGGCTCTGGTATTGCCGCATTAAGTACGGCGGCTGAACTGGCAAAATATAATACAAGTGTTACAATAGTAACAAAGTCACATAAAATGGACAGCAATTCGGCTCTGGCGCAGGGAGGTATCTCCGTTGCATTGGCACAGGAGGACGACTGGCATCTGCATTACAAGGATACCCTGCGTGCAGGCTGTTACCTTAACAATGAGGCTGCGGTAAAGAGGCTTGTAAGTATGGCTCCCGGTGTGCTTATTGATTTTATGGCGGCGGGTATGCAATTTGACCGCAATCAAAAGGGAGAGCTGCTTTTTGGCAGAGAGGCGGCACACAGTCTTAACCGTGTTATCCACGCAGGCGGTGACGGTACGGGTCTAAAGGTGATTGAGCAGCTTGTTAAAAATACCGCAAATGACGAGCATATCACCATAAGGGAAAACGAGCCTGCTTTGGATCTGCTTATTAAGGACGGTAAATGCTGTGGTGCGGTTACAAGGGATAAGGACGGCGTATTAAGACATTATGCGGCAGGCAGTACGGTTATTGCTTCAGGCGGTATAGGTCAGCTTTATCCCGCAACAACAAATGATACAACAATTACGGGAGACAGCATAGCCCTTGCCTACAGGGCAGGAGCAGGGCTAAAAAATTTGGAGTTTGTGCAGTTTCACCCTACAATGCTTACCATTGACGGATATGCTTACGGTCTTGTTTCCGAGGCGGTAAGGGGTGCAGGCGCATTGCTTGTAAATGAGGACGGAGTACGTATAATGGAGGGTGTTCACCCTATGAAGGAGCTTGCTCCACGTGATGTGGTGGCAAGGGAGGTTTATGCACACTACCTTAAGGGTGAAAGGATTTACCTTGATATATCTTCCATAGATAATTTTACGGATAAATTTCCTACGGTAAGCGGTATATGTATGGACCATGGTGTGGATTTATCCGAAAATCTTATTCCCGTTGCTCCTGGTGCGCATTTCCATATGGGAGGCATAGCTGCAGGAAGTGACGGAAGAACAAATGTTGAGGGCCTTTTTGCTGTAGGCGAGGCTGCCTGTACCGGTGTACACGGTGCAAACAGACTTGCAAGCAACTCTCTTTTGGAGGGACTTGTGTTTGGCAGACTTACGGCGGATTATATTATTGATAATCCCAATAAGGCGCAGGAGGTGCAGTGGTCAGCTCCCACAGCTATGGCTGATACCTCCGCATTCCCCGATAAGAACACAATTCAGCACAAAATGATGGAATTTGTGGGTATTGTAAGACATCGAAGCGAAATTGGCAATATTGTTAAATGGTTTGAGGGATTTATGCCAAAGGAGGGTTTTGTAAGCCTCGATTATAATAAGGTAACAAATGAGCAGATGGAGCTTTACAATATGCTTACTGCCGGCTGGCTTATTGCAAAGGCGGCGGAGGAACGTAGGGAAAGCATAGGAGCACATTACATAGTGGATTGAAAAGAGGATTTTTATGAACAGACTTGAGGCAAAGAAAAAAATTGAGGAATTTTTATTGGAGGATGTTGGCAGCGGGGATTTGTCCACTGATTTGGTTTTTGGCGATGGTTTAATGGGCAGGGGCATATTTACTGCAAAGGAGAATGGAATAATATGCGGGCTTGATATGCTTGCCCTTACCTATGAGGCTTACGGTGACAGCTCTGTTGAAATTACTCTTTATAAAAAGGACGGTGACATTGTGGTAAAGGGTGAAAAGATTGCTGAGGTTTACGGCAGGGTATCAACCCTGCTGCCCTGCGAGCGCATAGCACTTAACCTTATGCAGCTTATGAGCGGCGTTGCAACTCAGACGGCGGAATATGTAAAGGCTCTTGATGATTCCTCTATCAGAGTTTGTGATACAAGAAAGACGTATCCGGGATTAAGGATATTTGAAAAGTATGCGGTAACTGTGGGAGGAGGCTTTAACCATCGCTACGCATTATATGACGGTGTTATGCTTAAGGATAACCATATTGCCTTTGCGGGCGGCATTGAAAAGGCTGTTGCACAGGTAAGGTCAAGGTTGGGACATATGGTTAAGGTGGAAGTGGAAACCGAAACAATGGAGCAGGTTCGGCAGGCGGTTGCTGCAGGTGCCGATGTTATTATGTTTGATAACCGTACTCCGCAGGAAATCAAGGAGCTGCAAAAGCTTGTACCCGCTCATATCATTACGGAGGCATCAGGAGGGATAAGGCTTGATACTATAGGCGGATTTAAGGGATGCGGTGTAAACTATATCTCCGTAGGTGCTCTTACAAATGGCGTAAAACCGTTGGATATCAGCTTTAACAGTACGGAAAATATCAAGCCGTAAGCTGTATGTTATATATCGGAACGCAGTTTCGATATATATATATTAAAGGATTAAGGAAGTGCATATTATGAAATTAGGGTTTATAGGTGCAGGCAATATGGGCTCGGCAATCTTCAAGGGCTTTATTGCCAAGGGCAAGGTGCAGAGCAGTGATATTTATATAACAAGACGAAACAAAGAGGCTATGGAGGCACAGGCGGCAGAGCTTAAAATTAATGGGTGTGATAACTACAGCGAGCTTATAAATGCCAGTGATGTTGTATTTCTTGCGATTAAGCCTATTATGTTTAAGGACGTCCTAACTGCGATAAGGTCTGATATTAAATCAAAAATGCCGCTTATTGTATCTATGGCAGCAGGCATATCCACAGAGGATATTGAGGAAATGCTTGATATTGGGGGAGTGAGAGTGGTACGCATTATGCCTAATGTAAATGCCCGGGTTGCAATGTCCGTTACCGCTTACTGCGGAGGCAGAAATGCCGCAGAGCAGGATTTGGCTCTGGTTAAGGAGCTGTTTGACTCCATAGGCACAACCGCACAGGTTGAGGAAAAGCACTTTGCAATATTTACAGCTATTGCAGGTTGCTCACCTGCTTATGTATATATGTTTATAAATGCTCTTGCAGAGGGCGCCCTTAAAGAAGGGATGAACAAAAAGCTCGCTGTTGAAATTGCGGCGGGTGCAGTTATGGGCAGTGCAAAAATGGTGCTTGAAAGCGGGATACACCCTGAGGAGCTTAACGATATGGTATGCTCTCCCGGAGGTACTACAATAGAGGGCGTCTGCACTCTTAAGGAGCAGGGCTTTGAAGCTGCTGTAATAAATGCCGTTTGCAAATCCGTTTGGAAGGATGCTCAGCTTAAAAAATAATAAATTATAAGCAGGCTGCTCTGATTAAGGGTGGCCTTTATTTTTATACAATACTGACAATTTTTTATATATATGGGTTTAAATAATTGATGAATTTATATAAAGTTTTTTATACTTTGTTAATAGTTAATATTGCAATATATATGGAATTTGTGTATAATAGACATAGTATTAATGATAAATAAACACATACGTGTTTAGGAGCCTCAGCCTGTCGGCTGACTCTCCGCAAAAG
>CALIRN010000035.1 GCA_938042265.1 uncultured Eubacteriaceae bacterium | reverse complement strand
GGGCAGTATAGGCAGAACGGATTTTCCTACGGGTGATGAGGAGACCTTGAGAAAAAGCATAATTACAAAGCTCTATGTATTGCCTGATGAAACCAAGGTTTTCAGCGGTCACGGTCCATCAACTACAATAGGGTTTGAAAAGCAACATAATGATTATGTATTTTAACCTATATAATAAGTTCCCCGCATTTTAGGCGGTGGGTACGTAGTACCCCTCTGCAGGAAATGCAAGCATTTCCTGTAAGCGTCTGTCGGTTATGGGAGAACCGGCAATAAATCCGGCAGGCAAGGTCTGTTTTTGCCCCAAAACCAAAATTCTGAAGTGCGCAGCGTAAGTGGAGTACGAATATCTTGATTGGAGAATGTCATGAATTATATTTTAAAAAATCATAACTGGTCGGATGACATTGTTTCAACCGTAATGATGTTTTATCCCAATGAAAAATATGTACGGCTTGAAGCTCCGGAGGATCTAACCGTTTTAAGCGGAGTCAATGGCAGTCAAACCTATGCCGTATTTTATGAAAGCGGAAATGAGATTTACAGGCATACCGTGCCTGTTGATGCCGATGACGAAAAATCCGTGCGTTACGGTCTGCGTATGTCAGCCTTTCACTGTCTTATGCACGTTAAGCCAATGAGAATGCCATGGGGCGCTTTAACGGGTGTACGTCCCGCAAAAATCGTATGGAGCATGTGGGATATGGGTTATGGTGATGAGCAGGTTTACGATAGTCTTAAAAATGACTACTGCGTAAGTGATGAAAAAATACGTCTTGCAATGACTGTTGCAAAAAATGAGCGTGAAATAGTAAAAAGAGGTACGGCAGATAAAATAGGTCTGTATATAGGTATTCCATTTTGCCCTACACGCTGTCTTTACTGCTCATTTACCTCTTATCCCTTAAAGCAGTATTCCGACAGGGTGGACAGATACCTTGACGCACTGGAGAGGGAAATGCAGTATGTAGGCACTGCTATAGCTGATAAAACCATTGAAAGCCTTTATATAGGCGGAGGCACGCCAACCTCGCTTAATGAGGTACAGCTTGACCGTCTTTTGAATATGGTATCAAAGTACTTTAAAGCTCCAATGGAATATACCGTTGAGGCAGGCAGACCTGATACAATCACAAGACAGAAGCTTAAAAGCCTTAGGGAGTATAACGTAGGCAGGATTTCCATAAATCCTCAGACCTTAAACGATAAAACACTGAAATTAATAGGCAGAGAGCATAACACGCAAATGTTTATGCAAGCCTTTGAAATGGCAAGGGAAGAGGGGCATAAGCATATTAATACCGATATTATTTTGGGACTTCCCGGAGAGAGAACAGACCAGGTAAGAGTAACTATGGAGGGACTTAAAAGGCTGTCACCTGAAAGCGTCA
Source organism: uncultured Eubacteriaceae bacterium (assembly GCA_938042265.1). Classification (GTDB taxonomy): domain Bacteria; phylum Bacillota; class Clostridia; order Lachnospirales; family CAG-274; genus CALWRD01. The sequence goes on along the minus strand of CALIRN010000035.1, from coordinate 4,122 downwards.
CAGTACACACCCTTGCGGTAAAAAGAGCGTCACGCCTTAAGGAAACCCTTGAAAGATATTCAATGACGGAGGCGGACATTATGGAGGAGTTGCTTAATACCGCTGCAGATTATACCTCACAAATGGGTATGCACCCATATTATATGTACCGTCAGAAAAATATGGTGGGCAATTTTGAAAATGTGGGTTACTGCAAGCCTCATTGCGAATGTGTTTACAATGTGCAGATTATGGAGGAAAAGCAGAGTATATGGGCGCTTGGAGCAGGCGGTTCAACCAAGCTTGTTGAGCCTGTAACAGACAGAATTGAGCGTATTTTCAACGTAAAAAGCGTTGATGATTATATAAACAGAATTGATGAAATGGTTGAGCGTAAAAGGGCGGTAGAGGGGATTTTTAACTAACGGAATAAATTATGACACGAAAGAGAAAGCCGGTAAAAAGGCATACTAAAAAAATACTTATAAGCCAAATTGAATATTATGAAAAGGATAAACAGGCGCTGCTTGAGTTAATAAATGATTTTAAAAACTGCGAGCCCACAAAAAAGCAGACGGTTAAAACACGTGGCTTGTCAAAATTTCTTGAAAATGCGCAGGAGCTTGCAGATATGCTATTGGAAAAGGTGGAAAGGCCTGTTTCCGAGGGAATATCCCTGCAGATAAACCGTATATTTTACAAGTATTACCTTGCTAAAAAGCTTTATCCGGGTATTGGAGGCTTTAGTAGAGGATTGGAGAAAAAGCTGGACAGGCTTGCGGAATATGCTGTTATTGTTGAGTGCGGAAAGATGTACCGTATACGCAGGAGCCTTTCAAATCCCTTGTGCGCAAAGCTTGATTTTTTTTTGAAAAGGCAGAATGCCTGTACCAAATATTTTAATCTGGGCATAAATCACGTAGTACATCTTGAAAACTATACCTATGCGCTTGATATGATTGACGGCATTGTAAGCAGCCGTTTTTCGGGAGAGAAGGTAAGACGGGGTAAAAAGCGTATGTTTTATATCCACGTGGGCAAAACCAATAGCGGCAAAACCTACAGCTCACTGCAAATGCTGAAGAATGCGGAAAAGGGCGCTTATCTGTCGCCTCTTAGACTGCTGGCGCTGGAGGTAAGCGATACCCTTAACGGTGAGGGGGTGCCCTGTAGCCTTGTTACGGGCGAGGAGGAAAGACTGATTGAAAATGCAAATCACGTTTCCTCAACTGTGGAATTGGCGGATTTCCATACCGAGTATGATGTGGCGGTAATTGATGAATGTCAGATGATTTCAGACCGTTCAAGAGGGCACGCGTGGACAAGGGCTGTTATGAATATAAGGGCAAGAGAAATCTGTCTGTGCACTGCTCCTGAGGCACTGGATGTGCTTATTAAGCTTATTGACGGCTGTGGGGATTTTTATGAAATTGTAAACCACAGGAGAAAAACACCTTTGGTGGTAGAGGATAAGCCCTTTTCCATTGACGATGTGCAGCCGGGGGACGCTCTTGTTGCCTTTTCAAAGCAAAAGGTAAATGCTATCGGCGCACAGCTTATAAAAAAAGGCATAAGTGTAAGTGTACTTTACGGTGCTCTGCCTTATACGGCACGCAAGCAGCAGTTTGAGAGCTTTATAAACGGCAGTTCAACGGTGCTTGTTACTACCGATGCAATAGGTATGGGTGTAAATCTGCCTGTCAGACGTATTGTTTTTATGGAAATTTATAAATTTGACGGAGAGGTTAACCGACTGCTTGCATGTGAAGAAATAAAGCAGATAGCAGGACGTGCAGGCAGACGGGGAAGGTTCGATACGGGCTATGTAAATGCCAACGGAAAAAGAGAACTGGAGTTTGTAAGAAAAAGACTTGCCTCAGGGACGGAGAAGGTAAAGGGAATATGCGTAAACTTTCCAAAGAAAATTATTTCAGACGACTATATAACCCTCAAAAATGCGGTAGAGGCTTGGAGCTGCTATGATGTTCCTCCGCCGTATATTAAAGAGAGTCTGCATGGGGCCTTGGGAGCTGTTGAAAAAATTATAAGGCTTTACAATAAGCTGGGGATTGAAAAAAACAAGCAGGAGATTTTTGAAATGGCAACCATGCCTGTTGACAGCCGTAATGTCAGTGTAAGGCTGCTGTGGATGGATTATATTGAACAACGGCTTTCAGGTTATACTACTTTAAGAAAGCCCTATCTGAAAAAGAAAACCATTGATGAGCTTTTAAGCTTCAGCAAAATGCTTGATACATATTTTATGTGCAGTCGCAGCTGGGATATGGAAATTGATTTTCAGTGGCTTGAGGAAAAAAGGCAAAAATGCAATGAGGCACTTATTAACGGCCTTATTGATGATGTGGAAAGCCATACAAGATACTGTAAATATTGCGGAAAAATGCTGGATTGGAATAATGATGGCAGCTATTGTGAGGGCTGCTGTAATTTGCAGGAGTAAAGCAGCCTGTAAAAGTATAATCTTTAACAAAACGGAGAGTCGTTTCAAGGTTGGCTATTGCAAAATCGGAGGAAATTGTTTATACTGTGTGTAGGTAAATATTTACAGACAACAAATTTAATTTTACGTATATAATAAAAAACAAGAGATAAAGGAGTGATTTTTTATGAAGGAAGAACGTTTAATGATTTTAAGGATGATTGATGAGGGTAAAATATCTGCCGATGACGGTGTTAAGCTGTTAAAGGCTCTTTCAAAATCAGGTGATACCGAGGAGAAAATATCAAAGGCTGCTAAGCAGATTAAGGATAAGGTAACCGATATTGCCAAGGAGGCTGAGCCTAAGGTTAAAAAGGCTGCTCAGGATTTAAAGGTTAAAGGCGGCGAGGTTGCCAATGAAATAGGTGAAAAAATAAAGTCCAAAATGAACAAGGCAAAGGATACCTGCGACTGTGAGGGTGACATTATTGAGGCAGAGGATATGGAAAGCTATACCTTTGACTATGATGAAGCTGAGGATGATGAAAAATCTGAAGCTCCGGAGGTATCGGAGGAAGATGCCGGCACTGAAAAGGAATAATTGACAATTATATAAAAATGCAGTAAAATAAAAATCAGCATCGATAAGATATTCGGTGCTGATTTTTCACGGTTATAAATATGCCGTCGTAAGGAGAGAATACAGTAATGGATGAAGAAATAAAGGAAGCTGCGCCACAGCAGGATAGTCCCCAGGCAGAGCAGCCTAAAAAAAAGTCTAAAAAAGAGGCGGTTACCGCAGAGATTATCAGTTGGGTGAAAACAATACTTGCAGCTTTGGTTATGGCATGGTTTATAACAACCTTTTTAATTGTAAACGCACAGGTTCCCTCAGGCTCTATGGAAAATACCGTAATGACAGGCGACAGGCTTATAGCAAACAGGTTAAGCTATACATTCAGCGAGCCTAAAAGGTTTGATATAGTGGTATTTAAGTTCCCCGATGATGAAAGCAAGCTGTATATTAAAAGAATTATCGGTATGCCCGGTGATACGGTGGAAATCAAAAATAATGAGATTTATATTAACGGCAGCACCGAGCCTCTTGATGACAGCTTTATCAAGGAGCCCATGAACACTATGAATGCTGTTTATCAGGTGCCGGAGGGGCATTATTTTATGATGGGTGACAACCGCAACAACTCAAGTGACTCCAGATTTTGGAACAACACCTATGTAGCGGAGGATAAAATACTGGGCAAAGCAATCTTTAAGTACTATCCGTCACCGGAGATACTTGTTGATAAATAATGCCGCATTTTGCAGGTATATATAAAGGAGGATTAACAATGGCTAAGCAGGTTACAAAGGATATGATTATTGCCGAGCTTATCACTATTGACAGAGGTATTATCGTTATCCTTATGCAGGCAGGTATGCACTGTGTGGGCTGTCCGTCTTCACAGGGCGAAACCCTTGAGGAGGCTTGTATGGTACATGGTCTTGATTGCGATGCTATCGTAAAAGAGATTAACGAATATCTTGCAAAGCAGGACAAATAAACCCCGTTTTGTTTGGATGCGGGTATATAATAAAAAAACCGTCGGCTGACGGTTTTTTTATTGGAAAAATAACGCTTTGATGGGGCAATCCAAAAGTTTGTGTAAACCTCTAAACTGATGTATAATAAAAATAATCAGTTT
>CALIRN010000034.1 GCA_938042265.1 uncultured Eubacteriaceae bacterium | reverse complement strand
CTGATAGGCTTGCCCTTTTTGCCCAATACACAGTGACCCTCGCACTGCGTTTCGTGAGGGCATACACGTCCGCACACCGCAGGCAGATTTGTTTTTTCGGCAAGTATATTTCTTGCTTCGCCCAAATTACCCTTTGAAAGCTGGTGAATAAAATCGGGTATTTCATTTTCAATAGGGCACCCCGTACGACACATAGGCTTTTTGCAATGCAGACAGCGCTTTGCCTCTGCAATGGCCTCCTTCATGGTAAATGGCATACTGTCATAATTTTCTTTTTCGTTTTGATTGGTCATTTGTCAAAACCCCCTTAATTTTCAATTATCTCTTTAAGCTCCTTTAAAAGCATATCATTTTGCTGCGGGAGCTGTATACAAAAGCGTATATAATGTCCGTCAAGATAAGGGAATGATGAACAATCCCTTACAAGCAGTTTTTTATTAATAAGGTTTTCAAAAATATCGGCTGCACTTATATCCTCTCTTGTCAGTTTAAAAAGGAAAAAGTTTGACTGAGTGTCATACAGCTTAATATTTTTCCATTTTAAAAGCTCCGAACGTATTCGATTACGCTCCGATATAATAAGACTGCGAGTTCTTTTTATAAAGTCCTCCGCTGCAAACATTACACAGCCGGCAAGCTCCGCATAGCTGTTTACCGACCATGGATCCTTATAGGAGGCAGCCTTCTCACGCAGTGCTATGTCAGAGCAGGCACTGTAACCAAGCCTTAAGCCCGGACAGGAAAAAAACTTTGATGTACCCCTTATTATAAACAAATTTGTGTACTCGCAGGTAAGCGGCATTGCAGAAACAGCCTTTACATTGTCCGCAAACTCAATATATGTTTCGTCTATCATAAGGCAGGCGTTATGCTCCTTAAGACAATCCAGAAGCATCCTGAGTCTATTCGCAGTAACGCAGCTGCCTGTGGGATTATTGGGATTGCACAGCACTACCAAATCCGTTAAATCGGTAATAAGAGCTTTAAGCCTTTCAAGGTTAAGCACAAAGTCCTCCTCCTCCAGCAGAGGGAATAGAGTGATATTGCCGCCTATCAATTCAATTTCGCGCTGATATTCGGAATAAGCAGGAGATATTATTATACACTCCCTAGGACAAAGGGTTTTAATGTAGGTGGAAATAAGCTCTGTGGAGCCGTTGCCTACAATAAGGCTTTCAATATCCGCACCCGTATAGGAGGCTATTGCCTCTCTGAGTTTTAAATAGCTTACATCGGGATAATCGCATATTACTGATAAATTATCCCTTACAGCCGCCTTTACCTCTTCGGGCAGCCCCAGCGGATTTACATTTCCGCTGAAGTTTACTATATCCTCCTTTGGTATACCGTAACGGCGTGAAATTATGTCCAAATCTCCGCCGTGTACCTGTGTATTGCTCATATTATTACTTCCTTTTTTGATAAACTTTTTCCCTAACAATATAGTAAATTAAAATCATCAATATTTCAAGTGGTTTTATAAAAATAATGTTGGTTTTTTCTGCAAGCTGTGATATAATCAGTAGGACAGAAATTTGAATGTTTATTTACAAAAGGAGAATTGCTATGTTTCTTGGGTCCGATATAGGTATTGATTTGGGTACTGCAAGCGTACTTGTTTATATGAAGGGACAGGGTATCGTTTTACAGGAGCCCTCTGTTGTAGCCATTGAGAAAAACACTAACACCATTCTTGCCGTTGGTGAGGATGCCAGACGTATGCTTGGACGCACACCCGGTAATATTGTAGCCATAAGACCATTAAGAGAGGGCGTTATCTCCGATTTTGACATTACGGAGCGTATGATACGCTATTTTATTGAAAAGGTTGTTGGCAGGCATACCTTCCGAAGACCAAGGATAGCAGTTTGTATACCAAGCAAAATTACCGAGGTTGAAAGACGTGCCATTGAGGATGCAACCCGCAGTGCGGGTGCAAGACAGGTATACCTGATTGAGGAGCCTATTGCTGCGGCTATCGGTGCAGGTATTGATATTTCCCGCGCCTGTGGCAGCATGGTTGTGGACATTGGCGGCGGTACAACCGATGTTGCGGTTATCTCCCTTGGAGGTAATGTGGTAAGCCATTCCCTCAAGGTGGCAGGTGATAATTTTGACGATGCCATTGTACGTTATATGCGTAAAAAGCATAATGTGCTTATAGGTGAAAGAACTGCCGAGGCACTTAAGATAAATATTGGCACAGCCTACGAGGGCACCGCCGAGGTAACAATGGATGTAAGAGGACGTAATCTTGTATCGGGTCTGCCAATGAATATCACCGTTTCCTCCAATGAAATGTATGAGGCGCTTCATGAGTCCGTTGAAGCTATTGTTGAGGCTGTCCATACAGTACTGGAGCAGACGCCTCCGGAGCTTGCGGCCGATATATCCGACAGAGGCATAGTAATGACAGGCGGCGGCTCACTCCTTTACGGCCTTGATAAAATTATAAAGGACAAAACAGGCATTAATGCCGTGCTTGCAGATGATGCGGTATCCTGTGTTGCAATAGGTACCGGCAGATATATTGAGTATGAAACTGCCGACAGCAGTGAAAAAGGTCCCTGGTTTTTTAAATGGGGCAAGGGCAGGAGCAACGCAGGAAACAATAACAGGTCAAGAAGAAACGCAAGATAAGTATTGACAAATTTAATAAAGTACAATATAATGAATATATGAACAACAATGCATACGTTGTTCATATATTTTTAGCGTTAATATGAACAAGTGAACATATAAGCATTATAAGGGAGGCTTTTCTATGGATAAAAAAAATATGCTCTCAGACGAAATGAGCTATGACCTTGCGGATTTTTTCAAGCTTTTTGGCGATTCCACAAGGATAAAAATTCTTTACGCCCTTTACCAAAGAGAAATGAATGTAAGCGATATGGTTGAAGTCGTAGATATGACACAATCCGCCATATCTCATCAGCTAAGGCTTTTAAGGCAGAATGATATTGTCAAATTCAGAAAAGAGGGCAAGGCAGTTGTTTATTCCCTTGATGATGAACATGTATCGGCTCTGCTTGAAAAGGGTATTGAACATATTATGCATAAAAACGGATATGAGGAGGAATAACTGTGAGTGAAATTAAGCTTATACTTAAAGACCTTAATTGTCCCAACTGCTCCGCTAAAATTGAGGCAGGCGTAAATAAGCTGGAAGGAGTGGAAAAGGCATCATTCAATATGATTAACAAGGAAATGACCATATCAACCCATATTGATGCGGACAGCCTTGTAAAAATGGTTACAAAGATTGTTAAAAAGTACGAAAGAGATGTTGAAGTTTTTAAAAAATCCGATTATGCCGGTGAGAAGCTTAATGATGAGTGCGGCTGCGGTCATTTCCACACCCATGAGCACGGTCATGAACACTGCCATGAGCATGGTCACGAACACTATCATGAGCATGGTCATAGTCATTCACATGAACACGGTCATAGAAATAATGATAGTAAATTTATTCTCAAAAGTATTTTAAGGCTTATATTTGGCGGCGGTTTATTGGCAGCTGCAGTAATGGGGCTTGGCGATAAATATAACCCTGCACTTTTTGTTGCGGCATACCTGATATTCGGCTACGACGTACTTTTATCTGCCGTAAGGAATATAGCAGGAGGCAGTATTTTTGATGAAAACTTTTTAATGAGTATTGCAACTATAGGTGCTTTTGTTATAGGTGAATATCCAGAAGCTGTAGCAGTTATGCTATTTTATCAGATAGGCGAATTCTTTCAGGATATGGCGGTTGATCGCTCAACCCGTTCAATTAAAGAGCTTATGAATCTTATGCCCGAATATATGAACCTTGTTGACAGCAATGGAAATATTACAAGGGTTTCTCCACAAAAGGCAGCTATAGGCGACAGCATTGTTATAAAAAACGGAGAGAGAGTACCTCTTGATTGTATAATTACCAAGGGCGAAAGCCGACTGGATACCTCAGCCCTTACAGGCGAGTCCGAAAAGGTTGGAGTTAAAACAGGCGACAGGATTTTAAGCGGAAGTATTAATGAGGGCAGTATCCTTTACGCCACCGTTGAAACCACATACGAAAATACAACCGTAAAAAAGATTATGGATATGGTGGAAAGCGCAACCGCCAATAAATCCGAAACAGAAAGCTTTATAACCTCCTTTGCAAGGATATATACACCAATCGTGTGTCTGGGAGCAGTACTGCTGTTTTTTGTACCCGTTGTTATGGGCTTTGAGTGGCAGATATGGCTTTACAGGGCATTGGTATTCCTTGTATCCTCCTGTCCCTGTGCGTTGGTAGTATCAATTCCCCTTACATTTTTCAGCGGACTTGGGGCCGCGTCAGGCAGGGGCATACTTATAAAGGGCAGCAACTATATTCAAACTCTTTCAAAGCTTGATACTGCAGTGTTTGACAAGACAGGTACCCTTACACATGGTGTATTCAAGGTAACACAGGCAGAAAACGAGGATGCCGTTAAGTTTTGTGCCTCACTGGAAAGATACTCAAATCATCCCATAGCCGCAGCCGTTCTTGACTACTGCAATACGGATATTAATGCTGAAAAGGTTGAAGAAATAAGCGGTATGGGTCTTAAAGGGTTCGTTAATGAAAAGCCTGTACTTGCTGGTAATTCACATCTTATGGAAAAATACGGTATAAGCTACAGACAATGTGATGCCATAGGTACGGTAATTTATGTTGCATATGATAATGAGTTTATTGGCAGCATGGTTGTGTCCGATGAAATAAAAAAAGACAGCGAAAAGGCTGTTAGTATACTTAATCAAAATGGAATTGAAACCGTTATGCTTACAGGTGACAAGCGTGAAATTGCAGAAAAAACTGCAGCGCAGCTTGGTGTAAACAGAGTATATTCCCAGCTTTTGCCTCAGGATAAGGTAGCCAAAGTTGAGGAACTGTATAATGAAAACAAAAACAGGAGGATTGCCTTTGTAGGCGACGGTATTAACGATGCACCCGCACTGGCAAGAGCCGATATAGGTGTTGCAATGGGCGGTATAGGCTCCGATGCAGCTATAGAGGCTGCCGATGTGGTAATTA
>CALIRN010000033.1 GCA_938042265.1 uncultured Eubacteriaceae bacterium | reverse complement strand
AAGACCTGGACCGGGGAATGGCTGGCGCCATACAAGATAATCTGCAAGCCCGAGCTCTATACCAAGTTGTCTGACCTCATCCTTAAAAAGAAGTCTTAAGGGCTCAACAATTTCCTTAAAATCTACGTAATCCGGCAGACCGCCTACATTATGGTGGCTCTTTATAACAGCCGCATCACCGCTGCCGCTTTCAATTACATCAGGATAAATTGTACCCTGTGCAAGAAAATCAACCTTACCGATTTTCTTAGCTTCATCTTCAAAAACACGGATAAACTCCTCACCTATAATTTTTCTCTTTGTTTCGGGGTCACTTACACCTGTAAGCCTGCCTAAAAATCTGTCCTTTGCATTTACACGTATAAAGTTAATGTCCCAACCCTTAAAAGCTGCCTCAACCTCATCACCCTCGTTTTTACGCATAAGACCATGGTCAACAAAAATACAGGTAAGCTGATTGCCTACCGCCTTTGAAAGCAGAGCAGCAAGTACAGAGCTGTCAACGCCACCCGAAAGAGCAAGGAGAACCTTACCGCTGCCAACCCTTTCCCTTATATCCTTAATGGCTGTCTGAGCATAATTGCTCATACTCCAGTCACCACTGCACTTACATACCTCATAGAGGAAATTTCTGAGCATAACAGTACCATTCTCCGTATGCATAACCTCTGGATGATACTGTATACCATAAAGCGCATCCTCTTTATTTTCCATAGCTGCTATAGGGCAGTCGGCTGTATGAGCAACAGATGTAAAACCTTCAGGAAGACCACTTATGTAGTCTGTATGGCTCATCCATGTAACAGATTTATCCTTTAAGCCCTTAAATAAAGGTGAGCTTGTATTAAATTGAGTTTCTGTCATACCATACTCACTGTTGTTTCCGGCAGCCTGAACCTTACCGCCAAGAATATGAGCCATAAGCTGACAGCCATAGCAGATACCCAGCACAGGTATACCTAAATCAAAAATAGCCTTATCCACCTTGGGTGACTCCTCAAGGTAAACACTGTTTGGTCCGCCGGTAAAAATGATGCCCTTAGGATTAAGCTTTTTTATTTCCTCAAGACTTGTTTTATAGGACTTAACCTCACAGTATACATTACACTCACGCACTCTTCTTGCAATAAGCTGATTATACTGTCCGCCGAAGTCAAGCACAATAACTAATTCATGCATCAGCATTTCCTCCATTAATAATAATAGTTAATGATATTATAAGACAAAAAAATATAATTTGCAACACGCTATTTTTTTCTGAACATTCTTCTTGGTGTAAGGTCGTTATAAAAAGCCTTCAGCATAGCGTCGTTAGGCTCAATTATAAATCTTTTACGCTTGCCCTTGTATGCTGTAACAAACACGTATGTATTGCCTAAGACCTCGCCGCTGCCAAGATTACAGACAGGCAGTGACTCATATATTGCAAGATGCTCCTTATCGTCAATATGCGCCATTATCTCAATCTCAGCAACATTTACACTTAAAACGTTTTTTCTTTTTGAACGGTTTTTGATAATATCCACATCAAAGCTGTCCTCAGTATAGATATATTCATACTCCGCATTAAGCTCCTGTATCTTAAAATAAGCAAATACAGCCGCTATACCTATAAGAATGATAGCAAGCAGAATAAAGGCTGCACCAAGCTCCTCATTTTTATAGGAGGCAGTAGTACATAGCTGCCATATAAATACTGCCGCTGCAACAGTAACCGCAATAATACGCACCCTTTTTGTCCTGTCAGCCTCACTGTAAATTTTCTTTATAAGCTGTTCACTGAAGAAATCTCTCATTTATAACTCACTCGCTTATCCTTTCACCATCAAAGGGCTCAAAGCTTTCACTTTTATCCTTTTTTGAGCCGAAATTTAATTTACCGGCAATACCCGGAACCATATCAATAAGCTTGTTAACAGCATTTTGGTTTTTAATATTTACAAGCTGAATTTCTCCCGACTTATTTATAACAATAACGGCAGAAGGTGATATTTTTGCGCCAAGACCGCCTGCACCGCTTTCCTTTTTATCCTTTTCCGCAGCACTGTCTGTAGAACCTGCACCTACACCAAAGGCAACGTCAACAAGAGGAATAATAATCATATCTCCGATGGTAAGAGGCTCTCCTACTACGGTTTTTGTAGATACAAAGTTTTCCATTTTGCCGAAAAGTGTTTCAAGATTTGCATTAAGATTACTCATGATTTATCATCCTTTCAATTTCATTAACAGCTTCCAGACAGGTTTTTCAAAAACCATTCTGACAACAGGTATAATTAAAGCCAATATACAGGTCCTACCTGTAATATTTGCATTTGCATCCAGATACTCACCCTCAAAATTACCCCTTAGCTTAAACCTGAAAGGCAGAAATGCAGAAACAGCTGCACCGCCTCCAAGCACTATACCCGTTACATACGGATCATCAAAGCCAAAGATTACATCTACGCAGGCATCTCTTATCCCCATAGCATTTACAAAGCGATTAAAAAATCTTTTTAAGGGCTTATACAGCTTTTTAAGGTCATATTCCCTATAATAATACATAAGCCTGTCAAATAAGCTTTCTTCCTCAGGCTCTTTGGTTTTATGATGAACAAAAGCATCAAATTTATGTCTTATTTTTTTTAAAAAGCTTTTTTTCTCAGCTTTTTTCTTTTCCTTTACGGCGGACCCATCAGTTTCTTCATTTTTTATTTTCTCGGTCTTACTCATTATTGTTACGGTTCTGTCATCATCCGACACAATCTCCTTTATCGGAGCCTGCATTTTTTCAGTCCTTTTATGTTTTTTACCCTTTGCCTTTTTCTTATCAGCAGATAAAAACGGAATTTTCAGCTTATAAGCAAGCTTATTATCCCTATAATCAAAGTCCAGCCTGATTAGCCCGAACAGGTAGCTGACAAAGCCTCTGCCCTGTCCTGCTCCGTCCTTATAATCTCCCTTTGCCTCATATTTTATACCGCAAAGCAAAACAATAAGCAATACAACAACAACAAGTGCAAGTAGCAGCAATAAGGTAATGCCTATAAATTTAAAAGCAGCAATCAAAACCAAAAGCCAATTCATTATATCACCTACAGGGAATTATTATTGTAATAATCCTTAATACAGGATAAATCCTTATGATACTTAAGCCATGAGCAAAGCATATCCGCCACTGCAAGCTTAGCCGAGCCTTTACCACGCAAAAGAGCAATAACAGCATAATTTCGTTTTATATTGTGAGGTTTAAGCAGCTCATTAGTATTTAAAATTTCAAACAAACCGACAGTATCTTCGCCTGCGCAAATGGCATAAACACCAATAGTTGGTTTGCCGTTCTTCAAATCCTCAAGGACATTGTCCCCGATATTATTGCCAATATATAGATTTTTATAGTATCTCATACAAACATCATTCTATCTTAATGTATTTAAAATCAGCATATCCTCCTGTGTTTTCCTGCTTTGTATTAACACAGTATATACCCACTCTTGCACCTACCCAGCTTTTTCTCG
>CALIRN010000032.1 GCA_938042265.1 uncultured Eubacteriaceae bacterium | reverse complement strand
GTAGGCAAGCAGAAAAATATCTCTGTTATTATCGTAGGACATGTGACAAAGGAGGGTGCTTTGGCAGGACCGCGTATGCTTGAGCATATGGTTGATACGGTGCTTTATTTTGAGGGCGAAAAGAGAGCAAGCTACCGAATTTTAAGGGCTGTTAAAAACCGCTTTGGCTCCACAAATGAAATTGGCGTGTTTGAAATGCGTGAAACGGGACTTAAGGAAATTGATAATCCCTCGGAGTTTATGCTGACAGGCAGGGCTGAAAATGTATCGGGTACGGTAGTGACCTGCAGTATGGAGGGTACCAGACCGCTCCTTATAGAGGTGCAATCTCTGGTAAGCTACACAAGCTTTGCGGTACCCAGGCGTATGGCTACGGGTATGGATTACAACAGGGTTATACTGCTTATTGCTGTACTGGAAAAGCGTGCAAATTTAAAGTTTGCGAACTATGATGTATATGTTAATCTTACAGGTGGTATAAAAATTGCGGAACCGTCACTGGATGCGGCGGTTATACTTGCGGTTGCCTCCGCCTATACAAACAAAACCGTTGACAAGGGTATGATTGTTTTTGGCGAAGTGGGTCTTACAGGTGAAATGAGAGCCGTTGCAATGGCGGAAAAGAGAGTAAGCGAGGCTGCAAAGCTGGGATTTAATTGCTGTATTCTCCCTCAGGCTAACCTGAAGGATGTATCAAAGGTAAGCGGAATTAAGGTTATAGGGGCAAAAACCGTTGAACAGTTGCTGGATTTGGCGCTTTAAAAAATACTGGACATCGGCTTTGTTTTAGTGTACAATGTAAAAGAATATAAGGGAAATACCCTTTCCATAATAAAAAGTGTAAACTTAGGAGGAAAGTACAATGGCTACTTTATATGAGCAGTGGTTTGGCACTGCGTACAATCGTGACGGAAGAATTAATGACAGACTCTGGAATGACTATTTGCCAAGAGAGCAGAAGATTTATGAGTATATTTTAGAGGAAAAGGCTGCGGAGATTAAGGGCACGGTTAAGGAGCTTGCAGAAAAGTTTGATATGAACCCTGTTTATGTCCTTGGCTTTGTTGACGGTATTAATGATACTCAGGACCCTCAGATTGAGCTTGAAAATATGACAGAAGATACCGAGGTTTGCATAAAGATTGATTTTGAAGCGCTTTATAAGAAGATGGTTGAATACAAGGCTGATCATCTTTACAGCCTGCCTCAGTGGAGCAATATCTTTACGGAGGATGAGTTGAAGTACTTCTATAAGGAGCAGAAGAAGTCAACTACCATAGTTAAGGAACACAAGGTTGGCAGAAACGACCCATGTCCTTGCGGCAGCGGTAAGAAATATAAGCATTGCTGTGGGGCGGCGAAGTAATTTTGAATACTTTAATTGCTAAGGTAGACGGTGAAAATCCCCAATTAAACAAAGATGTTATAGCTAAGGCTGCTGATATAATAAAAAACGGCGGCCTTGTGGCTTTTCCTACGGAAACGGTGTACGGTCTGGGTGGCAATGCCCTTAACGGCAGTGCCTCGGAGAAAATTTATGCAGCCAAAGGACGTCCCTCTGATAATCCTCTTATTGTGCATATTTCGGACGTAGGTGAGCTTAAGGTGCTTGTTAAAAGCATATCTCCCAAGGCAAAGCTGCTTATGGATGCCTTTTGGCCTGGTCCGCTTACCCTTATTTTTGAAAAAACGGACATTGTACCTAAGGAAACAACCGGAGGTCTTGATACTGTAGCAATACGCTATCCCGAAAATAAGGTTGCAAAGGCATTTATAGCTGCCTGCGGCGTACCTGTTGCGGCGCCCAGCGCCAATACCTCGGGTAAGCCAAGCCCTACAAGGGCATCACACGTTGCCTTTGATATGGACGGCAGAATTGATATGATTATTGACGGCGGCAGCTGTGAGTTTGGTCTGGAGTCTACCATTGTGGACACCACCTGTGACATACCGTGTTTGCTGCGCCCCGGTGCGGTTACACTGGGGATGATGAAGGAAATTGTGGGAGAGATGACTGTTGATAAGGCGGTTGTTTCAAGGCTTAAGGTTGGCGAGCAGCCAAAAGCGCCTGGTATGAAGTATACACATTATTCTCCTAAGGCGGATATTACCATTGTTAAGGGTGAGCTGTCAGAGATGGAGGAATATATTATAAATAAGGCCGATGAGGGCAGGGCGTCGGGCCATAGCGTAGGTATAATTGCAACCGTACAGACCGAAAAAAGCTATTCGGGGCATCAGGTGCTTGTAATAGGTGACAGAGACAGGCCTGAAACCATAGCCTCAAACCTGTTTAAGATGCTTAGAAAATGTGATTTTCTTGGCT
>CALIRN010000031.1 GCA_938042265.1 uncultured Eubacteriaceae bacterium | reverse complement strand
CTGTATGTGTAGTACCTACGGATACACCGGTACTTTCCGCCAGGAAAGCATTTTTCCAATCTTCCTGTATATCATCTGTTTCGTCTGCCGGTTCGGCAGACGAAACTTTTTTAGTCTGTTTTTTCTTTTCGGCATCTTCCTTTGTTTCGGGAAGTTCCTGATAATCCGATGTTTTCTTAAACTCCTTTAAAACATCATCATATTCAAGTCCCTCATCGCCCATCTTAGTAAGCATATAGTTTGTAGTACCGTTTAGAATACCTGTGATTTCCTCAATTTTATCAGAGGTAATACTCCTTATAATAGGGCGGATAATGGGAATACCTCCACCCACGCTTGCCTCAAAAAGGAAATTAACATTATTTTCATTGGCAAGCCTTAAGAGCTCTGCGCCATGCTTTGCAACAAGTGCCTTATTTGAGGTGCAAACACTCTTGCCCTTTAAAATAGAGCGCTTTACAAAGGTATATGCAGGCTCAATGCCACCCATAACCTCTACAATAACCTCAACCTCATCATCTGAGATAATATCCTCAAAATCGTGAGTTAAAACACTTTCAACAGGATCTCCTGGGAAATCCCTAAGGTCAAGCACATATTTAATTGTAATTGGCTTTAAAGCCTTTTTGTCAATACTTTCACCGTTAGTGTTAAGTACCTCGTATACACCTGAGCCTACAGTACCGTAGCCCAAAATAGCAATAGCTGCCATAAATTTTTCACTCCCTAGCAATTATTTTAATGGATAACAGTCCGTCTATTATCCTTAATTTATCCAGCAACACACCAATGTCATTTTTCATACGGCTTACCTCAACGCTGATTGTAACGTTAGCAATGCCGTTTATAGGTATAGTCTGATTAATGGTAAGTATATTAACCTCCTCGCCTGCAATAATATCAAGCACAGTAGACAAAAGTCCCGGCTTATCGGACAGGTTACAGGCAAAGATCACTGTATGCCCGCGCTTATCCTCACCGAGAGGAAAAATATAATCCCTGTATTTATAAAAGGCACTGCGGCTGATACCCACCTTTAAAGCAGCCTCCTGTACAGTAAGAGAATTGTTTTCGTCTATTAATTTTTTAACAGCTACCACCTTACCGAAAACCTCCGGCAGAACTCTGCTGTCAACTATATATAAATCAGACTCATAGCTCATAAATTTGTACTCCTACCAAAAACATCTGTGTACCATAGAGAGAATAATACCATAATTCGATTTTTTTTGCAAGTACTTATTCAAAAAAAATACGCCTAATTTTGGTTAAATCAGACATATTTTTTGTTTATTTTTATTAATGCTTTACAGGATAACCAATTCCGTTCATATTACGTTTATATGTCCTGCGCCAATTCCCCACAGTATATTACTCAGCCGCTGTTGTTCCCTCAACATCCTCAAAGTTAGAGTTTACAGCCATATTAGCCTGGAAATAATAGGTCATATATCCGCCCGTAACATCGTCATAAATCATTACATTACTTTCAAGCAGCCACTTACCGTCCTGCTTAACAAAATCAAACACCGTATCGGCATATCGTCTTTGTGCACCCGGGTCATTTACGTGCTCGGCAATAATATCATCAAGGTTAATATTGTCAATATTATCAGGGTCAGCCTCACACTGTGCAAAATAATCGTTCAATACATCACCCATGGCAATATTCATATCCACATTGCTTAACTGGGCGGTAACACTGGCATTATTGCCCTTTATTTCGCACTCGCCTATTTCATATTCAAAATTATCCGCCATTGACTGAAAAAGAATTTCGCTGCCCTCCGCATCCGGTACATAAATTTCATTAAAGTACTTTGTTTTATCATGGGTCAGCTCATACATGGCGTCAAAATTCATATCCTTAAAGCTTTGGCAAAAGGCTGCCGCATCTGCCTGCATCTGAGCCTTTTCTTCCTCATGACAGCCTGTTAAAGCTGCCAGACACAGTGTTGCCGCAAGTATAGTATTAATGGCTTTAGTAAATTTCATAATTATCCTCCATACAGTTTAATATTTTAATTATACCATAAATAAATAAAATTTAAAGCACCTTTTTTGCATATTCCGCGTAATATACACAGGGAGAGAAGAAAAGCAAATTATAAGGAGGTTTTATTTATGGGAGTATTCGACCTTGAATGCAGCAACGGTTTTGTTGCAAACACTACAACAGGCACCAACGGCACCTTTAATGGCCGTACAAAGGACGAATGTATTATTGCCCTTAAGGTATATGATTCCTGCCGTCAGCAGGACTGCCTTGAAAGCGATATTATAGGTCCTGCAAGAGCTGCTCATTGTACCACCTACTGCAATATCACCGTAGATGAGGGTGAAATTATCACTCCTCCGTCAAATGCAGCAGGCGTTACAATCGACGACTTAAAGCTTAAGAGAGTGGTTATCGTCAGCAAGAAGCCCAATCCTTTCAGAAACGGTTTCTGGGACATTGACCTTAAATATGTATTTAAGTACAAATTAATATTCAGAGATGTTTCCGCAAATGAGCTTTGCTCAGTTGACGCAAGAAGCGTATTTAACAAGAAGGTAACTCTTTTCGGCTCAATTACAACAAACAGCCTTATTTCAACAGACCTGTTCAACAGCGGTGGCGGCAGCTCAGACCTTTGTGCAGATCCGTTTGTGCTTGTTGAGTCCAAGGCAGTTGCACTTGCTGCAGAGTTAAGATACAATAACTGCTGCTGCGGTGAGGGCGAGAATGCTGCTCAGGAGGTTCTTGTTACTATCGGTCTTTTCACAATCATCAAGCTGTTCAGACTTGTTAACCTGCTTGTAGAATCCAAAGGCTTCTGTATCCCTGAGGAATGTGAGGATTTGTCAGCACTCAGCCCATGCGAGTTCTTTGACAGCCTTGACTTCCCAATGGATATTTTCGTTTTCGCTGAAAACGCGTGAAATGCGCTCAATAAGCAGTAATTACTAAGATAAATTGTTATTTGACGACAATTTGACGACAATTACACCAAACTATCTAGCTTTTTGATTTCATCCATTTTAATTTCCTGTGTTACGTGTGTGTATAAATCCATTGTCATTTTCAAACTTGTATGTCCTAAATATGACTGAACTACTTTGGCGTTAATATCATTTGAAAAACAGTTTGTTGCAAAGGTATGTCTTAAAGTATGCGCTGAAAACCTTTTTATTTGTATATTAGGGCTTTCTAGATTTATCCTATTTATAATAACCTGAATATTCTTCCAAACATCATCAGGGTAGATGTTGGTCATATTTCTTGTATGGAATACTATTTTACATTTTGTATTTTCAAAATCTTCTTTTTTTAATCTAACAAGCATATCCTCAACAATTGGATGTATCGGTATCTGTCTATTGCCTATAGTAGTTTTGGGGGAATGTGTATAATTTTCAACCGATTTGGTTTCATAATTATAATTCTTGCCAAATGTCTTATTGATTGATATTATTTTACTTTTCAAATCAATATCGTCCCATGTCAAAGCTAATGCTTCTCCAATTCTGCACCCCGTATAAATTAAAAACACATATAAATTGTAATAAGAATAGTTTTGTGCATATTCCAAAAAAATTCTTTGCTCCTCCAAAGATAATACCCTTACAGATTTGTTGGTTTTATCATTTTTTATTATGATTTTTGTCACTGGATTTCTAACAATATATTCATTTGCAAGTGCATGATTAAAAATGTCCTTTAATAATGATCTTAAGTGGGTTAATGTACTGTAAGATAATTTTTTTTCTTTATTATAATTATTAAACATATTTTGTATGTGCACTTGCTTTATTGAGTCAATATTCATTTTACCAATATATGGACTTATGTTATTTTTATAACATCGTAAATATCGATCATATGTAGTATTTTTAATAGAACCCTTTTTAATGGTTTCTAACCAAATCCGGAACCATTCATCAAGAGTAAATCTTACGTCCTTATTATATATATTATGATCCCTATTGTACAACGCTTCATTCAATTGCTTTTTTACATCAGCTAACTTTATACCGTATATAGAATGTCTTTTGCCAAAGTTATCTGTATACTTAGCCTCATACCTCCCATCTTTTCTTTGGCTAAGATTTGCACCCAATTCTTTGCCTTTTAGGTCTCTACCCATGATTTATTCCTCCTTAAAAAAATAAACCACAGAGCTAATTTATTAATGTAATTATAACACTCCATGGTTTATATGTAAACTTTTAAAGCCCCGATTGCTCATCAATCCATCGGTCTAATAATTTTTTATTGGCATATAACCTATTCCCTATTCTTACAGTAAAAGAATTGTATGGTTTATTTAATAAGTTTCGTGCTGTGTTCTGCCCTACTCCCATATACTCACACATTTCTTTAACTGTTAGTAATCCTTTATTGTTAAAATTTGTCTGTGTCAATATTTTCGCCACCATTCCTATACTGATATATTATATATTTTTTAATTGTTGTTTATTACCTCCCCGTACTTACTATATCGCCTATTCTTTCAGAGTCTACATCATCATTCATAGTAATACCATACTTAACAAATATACCTTGACATATTTTATCACCTGCATTGCAAGTAAAAGTTTCATTAGAATTGTTAGTTAAACTTATCCATATATGACCTTCATTGTCAGCATTATAATAATCACTGTCTATAATACCTGTGCCATTTGAAAGTGTAATAAAATTGATGTAAATCTTGTTATTGACACCTTAAAAAAGCATTTGCTACAAGAAATTATCCTGAAAATCTTATATTTCATTATGATAACTCTATTGCGGAATACTTCTTCAAATTTTTAAAACCTGAAGAAGTAAACAGACAAACTTTTTATACCAAAGCGCAGATTGAACTTTCTCTTTTCGAATATATAGATGGTTTTTATAATACCAAAAACCTCATTCTGCCAATAATCTTCTTTCTCCAAATCAAAAGGAAAACCATATTTTTATAATCTAAATAACAAACATAACTGAATAAAGACCTTAGAGCTACCCGCCCCAAACCCTGGCAACCGTACGGACGTATGTAAAAAGATTTCAAAGTTGCTGGCAATGACTAAAAAGAACTTTCCCTTATTTCCATTACGATTATCTCATAAAAGAAATAAGGGAAAATACATATCATTTCACTAATGGATAGGCTGAAAATCCTATAAAATGGGGAAAGTTAGAAAGATTTTTCGACAAACAGACATTTGAAAAATATAATTTCAAATAGTTCATTTCAAACTATTGTTAAAGTTTTTCAAATTATGCTTAATTTAATATGACAACTGATTATATTCAACATTATCAATCGTTCCTTGAAGTGTATATATTTGTTGTTTATCCATTTATTTTATTATTTTTTCTCACCAGCCAAAGTGCAAGTACAAAGCAGGCAATAGCAATAAATGCCATGGTTATATGCTCATACCGCTTAAAATACGGCATGCAAAGCTCCCATGCATCTCCCATAAGCACACCGAGGGCAACAAGCAGGATATTCCATAAAGTACTGCCTAAAACAGTAAATATGGCAAAAGGCACAAAGGGCATATCAGCAATACCTGCCGGGATAGAAATAAGACTTCTCAGCACAGGTACACAGCGGCATATAAAAACCGCCTTGTTACCGTATTTTGTAAACCATTCATCGGCACTGTCAACATATTCACCCTTGAGCCTTAAGACCTGTCCGATATTACCGTCAACCAGCCTTTTCAATCTCTCCTTTTTTAACATTCTGCCAAGTGCATACAGCACAACCGCACCTGCAAATGCGCCTACTGTTGCCGCAATTATAACACCCACAGGTGCAAGGGTGGTTGACAAAGTAAGAAACCCTGCTCCCAGCAATACGGCTTCCGACGGTATTGGCGGAAAAACATTTTCAATAAATATTAAAAGTGCAATACCAATATATCCGTATTCTTCAATTATATGTACAAAAGCTCCGTTCATTATATCCCCATTTACCTTTTTTGAAAGTATATGAGGATATAATAAAATCAATTAATACTTTCTTACAATTACTGCGGCATTGTGTCCGCCAAAACCCAAGGAGTTGCTTAATGCAACATTTACGGGCATATAAACTCCCTGTCCCTTTGTATAATCCAAATCACATTCGGGATCATCCACCTTAAGTCCTATCGTCTGATGTACATAACCCTCATTAATAGACTTAATGCAGGTTATAAGCTCAACTGCACCGCTTGCGCCAAACAAGTGTCCGGTCATGGATTTTGTAGAGTTAATTTTAAGATTATATGCTTCCCTGCCAAAAGCGCTTTTAATTGCCACAGTTTCGTATAAATCATTATATTTTGTACTTGTACCGTGAGCATTTACATAGTCTACATCGGCAGGACTTACCTCCGCCTCTTTCATAGCAAGCCTTATTGCTTCCGCCATACCGCTTCCGTCTGCCAGAGGAGTAGTAACATGGTTAGCGTCACAGGTTGCACCGTAGCCGATTACCTCTGC
>CALIRN010000030.1 GCA_938042265.1 uncultured Eubacteriaceae bacterium | reverse complement strand
CACAGTTAATTGGTATTATTACGGATGTTGTTGCAAAGCATTCTAATATAATTCATACTGCTTCACAATATGGTTTAAATGCTGAACAAGTAGGAATGAAATTGGCTATATTGATATGTACCATTTTTCCGATTATATCCACAATCATATCTATTATAAATAATAGGTATTATCGCAAAAATTCTAATAAATGATAAAAATAGTAGAGTAGTAAAAAAGAAGTAAATGCATCATTTTTGTGTTATTTATGTAACGTTGAAAGTTTGATTTGTCTATGGTATTTTTACTTAAATATGGCCAATGTTATATGAAATTAAAACATTTTTGTATGTTTTGTGCTGTTTAATAACCAAAATAGTTCATAAATAAAATATGTAAATTGAAAGATATTTGTTTCATACGATGAGGGTTGAAAATAAAATTTAATAGGTATAAATAAAAATTTAATATAATATTAACGCTTTAGCTCCCCACAGAAATGTGGGGAGTTTTTGTATTTATTTTTATACCGTAAATTGACAATGAATTTAAAATATCTTATAATTTAAGTAAAATAAAAACAGAAAAGGAGGTAGTTTTATGGCAGTTTATAAGTGCAGTATTTGCGGTTATATTTATGATGAGGAAAAAGAGGGAAAGCCTTTTGCGGAGTTGGAAGTCTGTCCTGTCTGCAAGCAGGGCAAGGATAAGTTTGAACTTTTTGAGGATAAAGAATTAAAACCCGACTTGGTTGAAAGCCAAAGCGTTGAAAGTGATTTAAACTATGACAGTGCTTATTACAGAACAGACAGAACCGAAAGATATATGGAAGAAATACATCAAATGGCTGTTACGGGTAAGTCGATAAGCGGTGCAATGAGTACGAAGCGGCCAATGCCAAGCTGGGACGATATACTTATTTTAGGTGCACAGCTTAATCCGCCTCCACTTAATAATGATGACTCTGTCATTACAACAACGGTTATAGGCAAGAACGCTAAAAAGCCTATGATTATTAACAATCCTGTATTTATCTCACATATGTCCTTCGGTGCGTTATCAAAGGAAATAAAGGTTGCCCTCGCAAAGGGCAGTGCTATAGCAAAAACGGCTATGTGCAGTGGTGAGGGAGGTATTCTGCCGGAGGAAAAGGCGGCTGCCTACAAGTATATTTTTGAGTATATACCTAATAAATACAGCGTAACCGATGAAAACCTTAAATCCTCTGATGCTATAGAAATTAAAATAGGTCAGGGTACTAAGCCCGGTATGGGCGGTCATCTGCCAGGAGAAAAGGTAACAGCAGAAATTGCGGAAATAAGAGGTAAAAAGCAGGGCAGCGATGTACAAAGCCCAAGCAGGTTCCCTGAGATTAATTCTCGTGAGGACTTAAGGGCTATGGTTGATATGCTAAGACACCGCTCGGATGGACGACCAATAGGTATTAAAATTGCTGCGGGCAGAATTGAGCAAGATTTGGAGTACTGCGTTTTTTCTGAGCCTGATTTTATTACAATAGATGGCAGAGGCGGTGCAACAGGCTCAAGCCCTTTGCTTTTAAGAGAGGCTACAACAGTGCCTACCATTTACGCTCTTTATCGTGCAAGAAAGTATCTTGACTCAATTAACTCAGATATAGAGCTGATAATTACGGGTGGCCTGAGGGGATCCTCCGACTTTGCAAAGGCTCTTGCTATGGGTGCAGATGCAGTTGCAGTGGCAAGTGCGGGACTTATTGCGGCGGCCTGTCAGCAGTACAGAATTTGTGGAAGCGGCAACTGTCCTGTAGGTATTGCAACACAGAACCCGGAACTCAGGGCAAGGCTTAAAGTTGATACTGCGGCACAGAGGGTTGCAAATTACCTTAATGTATCGCTTAAAGAGCTTAAAACCTTTGCAAGAATTACAGGACATCACTCCGTACATGATTTGTCTGTAAACGACCTTGTAACAATCAACCGAGAAATTTCAGAATTTACCAATATACAACACGTATAATATTAAGCCCCGCATACTAACAAGTTTGCGGGGCCGTTGTATTGAAAAAAGCAGTGTTTTGTGTTATTATTAGTCTAATAGATTTTAAGGAGGAAGTTAATATGCGTACAGACGGCAGAGCAAATGACGAGTTAAGAAGGGTGAAAATGACAACTAATTATATTATTCACCCCGAAGGCTCGGTTTTAATAGAAATGGGAAATACAAAGGTTATATGCAACGCAAGCCTTGAGGAAAAAGTACCGCCCTTTAAAAAAGACAGCGGTGAAGGCTGGGTTACGGCAGAATATTCCATGCTGCCCCGTGCAACAGGCATACGTAACAAAAGAGATATAAGCAGAGGTAAGCAGAATGCAAGGGGTGTTGAGATACAGCGCCTTATAGGCAGGGCATTAAGAGCCGCAGTTGATTTTAAGCTTATGGGCGAAAGGGCAATAGTTGTTGACTGTGATGTTATTCAGGCTGACGGTGGCACAAGGACAGCATCAATTACAGGCGGCTTTGTTGCCTTATATCTTGCCTGCCAAAAGCTTATTGATATGGGCGAGATTGAAAAAAATCCCGTAGTCAATTTTGTATCTGCCGTAAGCGTTGGTATAGTTGACGGTGTGCCTCAGCTTGACCTTTGCTATGAGCAGGACTCAAATGCAGATGTTGATATGAATGTTATTATGACCGATAAGGGTGAGTTTGTGGAAGTACAGGGCACAGGTGAGGAAAATACCTTTACGATGGAGGAGCTTATGCAGCTTTTGGAGCTTGCCAAAAAGGGAAATGAGGAATTACAGAGAATACAGAGAGAGGTACTTGGTTTATGAAAAGGGTAATTTTTGCTACAAAAAATAAGGGCAAAATTAAGGAAATTCAGGCTGTTTTAGGCGACAGCTATAATGTAATTACAATGGAGGAGGCAGGCATAACCGTTGATGTGGAGGAAAACGGCAAAACCTTTGAGGAAAATGCGGTTATCAAAGCGGAAACCATTGCAAAAATCTGCGGTGAAACCGTGCTTGCAGATGACAGTGGTCTTGAAATAGACTATCTGAACGGTGAGCCGGGAATATATTCCGCACGTTATATGGGACGCGATACCTCCTACGATATAAAAAATAAAAGTCTTATTGAAAGGCTTGACGGAGTACCCGACGAAAAAAGAACAGCTCGCTTTGTCTGTGCCGCTGCTGCGGCTGCCCCGGGTAAGAAAACCGTTGTTGTAAGAGGTACCATGGAGGGTATTATCGGTTATGAAATAAAGGGAGAAAACGGCTTTGGCTATGACCCAATTTTCTTTCTGCCACAGTACGGTAAAACCTCTGCCGAAATATCACCTGAGGAAAAAAATAAAATAAGCCACAGAGGCAAGGCATTAAGAATGATAGCGGAAAGGCTGAACAATATGGAGTGATTTTATGAAAATTCTTGTTGTAAGCGATACCCATGGGGAAACTGAGAGGCTTATTTCACTTGTCAGGAGTGTAAAGGGCGGCATTAAGGCGATAATTCACGCAGGTGATTATGAAGGTGATGCGGCCGAAATATCAAAGCAGTTCCCTGACATGCCCGTATATGCCGTCTGCGGCAACTGTGGCTATGGCGGAATTATGCCCCCGTTGCGTATGGTGGAGCTTGGCGGTAAAAGAATATTTATTACCCACGGACACAGGTATAATGTAAACTGTACCATGATGAATTTAACCTATACTGCCCTTGAAAATAAGGCGGACATATGCATTTTCGGTCATACACACATACCTTTGGTTGAAAAGCATACCGACCTCGTAATTGTAAATCCTGGCAGCCTTTCAAGACCCAGAGGTGGCAGCGGGGCAAGTTATGCCGTTATTGATATTGACGATAAGGGCGGAGTTGCTGTTAAAATTGTGGAGTATAAGGAGTATAAATAGAGTATGGATAAGCTTAGCCGGTTTGTGGATGTGCTTGGCAACGCAGAGCATGTATTTTACATACTTTTGGGTATTATTATGCTTTTTACAGGCATATTTTTAAGAGCTAAGGGAATATTGCGGAAAAATGATAAAATCGAAGATGGTATGACGCCGATTGCACAGAGCAGAGAGGACATTAAGGCGGGCAGGTATTCGGCAGTTTTTGCAAGATATACTGATATTCTTGTGATTATTGGCAGTATTTTTATGATTATAGCGTCATTGAACGAGCTTTTTAAAAGCAGTATTCCTGATATGGCAAGGGCGCTTTCGATGACACTAATTACGCTTCCGACAAGTCTGACTGTTGCAGTCTGGAATACCTGCGCCGCCTATATCGGATATTTTTATGAGCGTGAAATTATACAGGGAACCGTTGAAAGCCACGAAAGCGTAAATATTAACGGAGCTGTTTATTTAAAGCCTGTTATTACGTATAAAATCAATGACGAAATAAGACGGCATACCGAAATCTGTATGTATTCGCCTAAAAGGGTACCGCTTGCAGGTACGGTAACGGACCTTATTTACTGTGAAGAAAATGAAAAGGTTATGACCTACAGAGAGTTGCATCAGGTGCGTATGTGGGCGTTTTATGGGTGGAGTTTTGCAATTATAAATGTTTTGCTTATAATTGATAAATTTATTTTGAAAATCATGTGAAATAGGAAAGTGAGATAAAAATGGATATAATTAAAACTTTGGCAAATGAACTTAATTTACGTGAGCAGCAGGTGGAAAACACCGTAAAGCTTCTTGATGAGGATAATACGGTGCCATTTATTGCACGTTACAGAAAGGAAGCCACAGGCTCTCTTGATGATCAGCTTGTACGTCAGCTGGCAGAAAGACTTGAGTATTTGCGTGGTCTGGAGGAAAAGCGTGAGCAGATAAGAAAGCTTATAGCAGAGCAGGAAAAGCTGACCGATGAAATAGGTCTTGCCCTTAACAATGCACAGACGGTAACGGAGCTTGACGATATTTACCGTCCATTCCGTCCCAAAAGGCGTACAAGAGCAACAATTGCAAAGGAAAAGGGGCTTGAAGGTCTTGCAACCTTTATATGGATGCAGAGTGCAAAGGGGAGTATTGAAAAAGAGGCTGAAAGGTATATTGATCCTGAAAAGGAGGTTAATACCGCTGAGGAGGCCATTGAGGGTGCAAAGGATATTCTTGCCGAGTTTATCAGTGATGATGCGGAATACCGTGGTATGATAAGAGATCTCACCTTTAACGGCGGCTTTATTACCTCAAAAATGGCAAAGGAAGAAGAAAACTCAGTTTATGAAATGTACTTTGACTTCAGCGAGCCTGTAAAGAAAATTGCAGGTCACAGAGTGCTTGCCCTTAACAGAGGTGAAAAGGAGGGGGTTATTTCCGTAAACATTGAGCCTCCATATGAGGAAATTATTAAAAAGTTAAATTCGTCAATTATACGAGGCAATAAGTACACTGACGATATTTTAAAGGCAGTTATTGAGGACAGCTATAAAAGGTTAATTGAACCGTCTGTTGAGCGTGAGATAAGAAACGGACTTACGGAAAACGCTCAGGAGGGTGCTGTTAAGGTGTTTGGTAAAAATCTTAAACAGCTGCTTTTACAGCCGCCTATAAAGGACAAGGTTGTACTTGCTCCCGGCTACAGGGCAGGTTGTAAGATTGCTGTGGTTGACGGAACAGGCAAACTGCTTGAAACGGGAGTTATTTATCCTTTGCCAATGTTTAAAAAGGTTGAGCAGGCAAAGACAGCCGTAAAGGAGCTTGTTAAAAAGTACGGAGTTGATATAATTGCGTTAGGCAACGGTACTGCCTCAAGGGAAACGGAGCAGTTTACCGCTGACCTTATAAAGGAGCTTGAAAGAAAGGTTTGCTATATAATCGTAAATGAGGCAGGCGCTTCAGTATATTCGGCGTCAAAGCTTGGTGCCGCTGAGTTCCCTGAGCTGGACGTAAACGTAAGGAGTGCTGTCAGCCTTGCAAGGCGTTTGCAGGATGCACTCTCCGAGTTAGTAAAAATTGACCCTAAAAGTATCGGTGTGGGTCAGTATCAGCATGATATGAACCAAAAACGTCTTGGTGAAGCTCTGGGCGGCGTTGTAGAGGATTGCGTAAACAGCGTGGGTGTTGATTTGAATACGGCATCACCATCTTTGCTTGAGTATGTATCGGGTATAAGCAGTACGGTTGCAAAAAATATAATTAACTATAGAGAGGAAAACGGTCGATTTACCGACAGGAAGCAGCTTTTAAAGGTAAGCAAGCTTGGCCCTAAGGCGTTTGAGCAATGCGCAGGTTTTTTAAGAATTTCAGATGGTGATAAAATACTTGATAATACGGGTGTACATCCCGAAAGCTATGCAATTGTGGAAAAGCTCCTCGCAAAGCTGGATATGAGCCTTGATGATATTAAGACAGGTACCTCTGTTAAGAACAGGGTTAAAAACATAAATAAAATGGCTCAGGAACTTGACTGCGGAGTACCTACCCTTAAGGATATAATAGATGAGCTTGAAAAACCCGGACGTGACCCACGTGACGAAATGCCT
>CALIRN010000029.1 GCA_938042265.1 uncultured Eubacteriaceae bacterium | reverse complement strand
AAGGCAATGACTGAAATCGGATATCACACAATAAAAACCTTGGAGCGATTGCTCCCTAATGGAAAAAAACTGATACAGATAGATTTTGAAAAATAAATTTACCTTAAGAAATTTTTGCATAAAATGCATATTATATGTACACCATATTAACGAAAGGGTGATTTAATATGGATTTAAATGAGATAATATGCTATTGTCAGAATGTTACAAAAGGTATGATAAGGGATGCTGTTGAAAAGGGTGCTCATACGTTAGAGGAGGTGCAGGAGGTTACCGGTGCAGGGACTGTATGCGGAGCCTGCATTGACAATATACAGCTTGTTATAGAGCAGCTTGCAAATGAAAAGTAATAATTTTTTTAGCTTCTATGATATATACCTGCTGTTGGCTGTGAGTGCACAGCTCAGTAGAGTACAAATAATCCCTACTGTTTGACAAAGGGCATAATCATACTTTTCTTCCTTCATTTTAGGTTGATAAAACAGGTAATATATGTTATAATTCTAATTTAGAGGTGAAATTATGATTTACAGTAATATTTTAGAGGCTATGGGTAATACCCCTATGATAAAGCTTAACCGGCTGGCGGATGAGGATAGTGCCCGTATTTTAGTTAAATTTGAGGGGCTTAATGTAGGCGGCTCCATTAAAACAAGAACTGCCTATAATATGATTTGTGATGCCGAAAATAAGGGCATTATTAATAAGGATACCATAATTATTGAGCCTACAAGCGGTAATCAGGGTATTGGGCTTGCACTTGTGGGTGCGGTAAGAGGATATGAAACAAAAATTATAATGCCTGATTCCGTCAGTGAGGAGCGCAGAAAGCTTGTTGAGCATTACGGTGCGGAGGTTATTCTGGTGCATGACGCAGGTGATATAGGTGCATGTATTGAGGAGTGTATACAGCTTGCTTTAAAAATGAGGAGTGAAAATGACAGGATTTTTGTACCTCAGCAGTTTGAAAACCCTGCGAACTCTGCTATACAAAGAGAGCAGACAGGAAAAGAAATTTTGCAGCAGGTAGACGGACCAATTCACGGCTTTTGCTCCGGTATCGGTACGGGAGGTACAATTACAGGTATCGGTGAAACTCTTAAGGCAAAAAATCCTGATATTGAAATATGGGCGGTAGAGCCTGAACACGCTGCAATTCTATCAGGCGGCTCAATAGGTACTCATTTGCAAATGGGTATAGGTGACGGTGTTATACCTGCAATTTTAAATCAAAGCATTTATAATGATATTTGCATAATAAAGGATGATGAGGCTATACGTACTGCAAAGGAGCTTGCTTCAAAAGAAGGCATTATGTGCGGTATTTCCAGCGGGACAAATGTTGCTGCTGCCATCAGGCTTGCCAAAAAGCTTGGTAAGGGTAAAACAGTAGTTACCGTATTACCTGATACGGCGGAAAGATATTTCTCAACGCCATTGTTTGGATAAAGCTTTATCAGGAACGGGAGGTATTAATTATCCTATGTAAATTAATCGGTTATGATGGCAATCAACATAATTTTTTAAGGGTATTATGATGAAACAACCATATATACCCTTTTTTTGTAATAAAAATGGCGATAGAAAATCATAAATCTATCACCATTTTGTTGTTAGTAATTAAAAATTAAATCATGGATTATAGTCTTCCCACTCAGACATCCAATAGCCTCTTGTAGCATTCCACAGTCTGCGCTGAGGCTGACCGTTATTATTACGATAAACATAATAAATTACATCTGCTTTTGGTTCAATTGTTCCAGCACTTTGAGGGTTAGCATCAGCTACATTTACCTCTGCTGCAAGAACAGATACAGGCATAGTAACTAAGGTAGCTGATATTACTAAGCCACACAGCATACTTTTTACAATAGTTGATTTTTTCATAATTTATCCTCCTTTAATTAATTGTCATTAATATGAATAATAAAACCTTGATTTTGAAAATCCTTTAAAGCATCTTCGCCTACATCAAATTGAAACTCACCGTTTGCATAGAGTTTATATTTATCATTTTCCAAATATATTTCTGAATTTTCGGGTGTACAAATAATAATATTTGTATCTTCAATACAGTCAGAAAAATCTGTTTCTGCAGGATAGCTATATCGTTGTATTAAAAATGAATAAGATAATACAACCAACGCAGCCAAAGCACAATATGTACATATATTAAAAGTTAAGCTACGAGCTTTTATAGGAGTTTCACAAATCAAACTAAATCGTTGTACCAATTTGTCACCTTTAGTGAGAGCTATAGCTGACGTGTAGTAATTTCCGCCAAATTCCCTCTCGACCATATTTCTCAAAACATTTGTTATGGCACGCAGGTATAAAAGTCTTTCAACCTCAGGCATTTTTTCACACACAGCCCAGTCACATTTTATTTCCAGAATTTGATTTATCTCACTCCGTAAAAGAAAAACAAAAGGATTCCACCAAAACAGACAGTTGATAAAGCTGAAAATAAGCTTTATTATAATATCTTTATTTATATAATGTGTAAGCTCATGCTTTAAAATATAATACAGCTCCGTATCCGAAAACGGATATTCAGGTATCATTATTATGGGGTGAAAATATCCCGTAGTACAGGGAGTAGTAATAGCTATATTCTGTATAATTTTAGGATACCTTTTTAACTTTGTTTCAGCTAAAACCTTATTATATACCTCAATGGTTTTAGCTGAGGCAGATGATGGAAGGTTATACATACTGTTTATTAGTCTAAAGTACTTTATCATTTGCAGGACAAAAAGTATAACTCCAAATAAAGTGAAAACTATAATCAAAGCAATGATGGTGTCATAAACGGTAACAGTATACCCTAATACATTATAATCAATTCTCAACCAATCTGAAATGGTTACAAAAATTTTATCAGAATATATTACCTTTGCAAACGGAAATTCAACCGCAAATAATAATCTTAAAACACAAACTGCTGATATTATTAACATAAATTTTATTCCGAAAAGGCTAATAAAATAATTATTGTTACGAAATAAAATTATCAGAATTATGAATATGTTAAAACATACCACGCTTGCCAAAATAGAATAATCAGTAATTAGCATATTAGCACCTAAATTAAATTAACTTTTATGCTTATTTTTTATTATAGATTCTAATTCATCTAAGATTGAAGTGTCAGTTTCCTGCTCAATAAGCCCCGAAACTAATTCCACTAAGGAAAGACTGCTGGACTTTCTGTTCATGTTAATTTGCATAATAGCATATTCATTTTCCGTAAGAGCTGCGGCGAAAGAACGTCCTATATTTGTCTGGCTTTTGAAAAAATAGTGGAGGGGATGATGCGTTCCGGCACAACCTCTGCGGTGATC